>CAMLNE010000139.1 GCA_946481265.1 uncultured Panacagrimonas sp.
TCCTTGGCCATCTCGAAACCTCAGTTCCAGTTGTTGGTGCCCAGCTCCCAGATCATTCCAGCCACAGTACGCAAACCGGTGGCCGATGCTGGAAGCCGCATTTCTAAAATGGTGCCCACTACGCGATTCGAACGCGTGACCTCACCCTTACCAAGGGTGCGCTCTACCACTAGAGCTAAGTGGGCAATGATCTACAGCGACCGCGCGAGAAACTGGAGCGGGTGATGGGAATCGAACCCACGCTATCAGCTTGGAAGGCTGAAGTTCTACCATTGAACTACACCCGCCCGACCGCGAACCGGTCCCGTCGTGCAAGCCTTGGTGGAGGGAGAAGGATTCGAACCTTCGTAGGCGTAAGCCAGCAGATTTACAGTCTGCCCTCGTTGGCCACTTGAGTATCCCTCCAGCGACCCGCAAAACGGGCGCGTATTCTCGGGAGGCGCCCCGAGGGCGTCAAGCCGAGGGCTTTTTCTTGGTGGCCTTCTTCGTCGCCTTCTTGGCCGGCGCCTTTTTCTTCGTAGCGGTTTTGACGGCTTTCGTCGCAACTTCGCCATCCGCGGGCTTGGCCGCCGACTTCGCCGCCTTGCCCTTGCCCTTGGCTCCCGGCTTCGGCTTTTGCGCAGCCTCGTGCAGGAAGAACTCGCAGTCCAGCGCCGACAACGCCTCGGGATCCCGTGCGCGCGGGATATTCGCGCGACGCTCGCCATCGGTGATGTAGGGCCCGAAACGGCCCTTGATGATGCGGATGCTGGTGCCGGGGAATTCCTTGATCGTGGCGGCCGCCAACGCCGCGGCCTTCTGCTCGATCAACTCGATCGCGCGCGGCAGTTCGACGGTGAAGGGATCGTCGTCTTTCTTCAGCGACACGAAACTCTTGCCGTGCCGGACATAGGGACCGAAGCGTCCGATGTTGACCTCGACCTCCTCGCCGTTCGGCAGGCTGCCGAGCTTGCGCGGCAGCCTGAACAGCTCGAGCGCCTGCTCGAGCGTGATCGTGTCGATGCGCTGATTGGCGCGCAGGCTGGCGAACCGCGGCTTGTCCGGATCGTCCTTTGCGCCGATCTGGGCGAGCGGCCCGAACTTGCCCATGCGGACCAGCACCTTCTTGCCGCTGACCGGATCAGTCCCGAGCGGTCGCTCTTCCCAGGTCGGCGGCTTGATGTCCTTGCCCCGCTCGATCAGCTCCTTGAACTCTTTCCAGAACACTTCGAGCACCGGGATCCACTCGCGCTCGCCGCGCGAGATCTCGTCGAGCTCTTCCTCGAGGTGGGCGGTGAATTCGTAGTCGACGTAGCGCGTGAAGTGATCCGTCAGAAAGCGGTTCACGATCATGCCGACGTCAGTCGGGATGAAGGTCTTGCCCTCAAGGCGCACGTACTCGCGGCTCTGCAGGGTCGAGATGATCGAGGCGTAGGTCGAGGGGCGCCCGATATCGTATTCCTCGAGCGTCTTGACCAGCGAAGCCTCGGTGTAGCGCGGTGGCGGCTCGGTGAAGTGCTGGTCGGGAATCACGTCGAGCAGCTTGACCCGCTCGCCTTCGACCAGCGCGGGCAGGCGCTTGTCGTCCTCGTCGTCCTCGTCCTTGTCGTTCGGGTCCTCGGCCTTGATGTTGTAGGCGGCGAGGAATCCGGGCTCGACCAGCACCGAGCCATTGGCGCGGAACGCATGCGGCTCGCCGGCACGCAGTTCCACCGCGACCGTGTCCGACACCGCGGGTGTCATCTGGCAGGCCACGGCGCGGCGCCAGATCAGCTCGTACAGGCGGGCTTGGTCGGGGCTCAGGTACTTGGCCATTTCCTTGGGCAGACGCGCCGCCGACGTCGGGCGGATCGCCTCGTGCGCTTCCTGCGCGTTCTTGGACTTGGCCTTGAAGTAACGGGGCTCGTCAGGCAGACCCTTGGCGCCGAACTGATCGACGATGACCTTGCGGATCTCGTTGATCGCCTCGTTGGCCAGGTTCACCGAGTCGGTACGCATGTAACTGATCAGGCCGACCGTCTCACCGCCGATGTCGACGCCTTCGTAGAGCTGCTGCGCAGCCCGCATCGTGCGGCTCGAGGTGAAGCCCAGCTTGCGGTTGCCCTCCTGCTGCAGCGTCGAGGTCGTGAACGGCGGGCCGGCGAACCGCCGCCTCTGCTTCTTCTCGATGCTCTTGACCAGCAACTCGCCGCGCGCAGCATCGATCAGGCGCTGCCTGGCGGACTCCGATCCGCCGGCCTCGGTGAGCGTGAACTGCTCGACCTTCACGCCGTCGAGTTCCACCAGCCGGGCGGCGAAGGACTGTGTCTCCTTCTGCGCGCGGGCTTCGATCGTCCAGTATTCCTGCGGGACGAACTTCTTGATTTCCTCTTCGCGCTCGCAGATCAGGCGCAATGCAGGGCTCTGCACGCGCCCCGCCGAGAGCTTGGGCGCAACCTTGCGCCACAGCAGCGGCGACAGGTTGAAGCCGACCAGATAATCGAGGGCCCGCCGCGCCTGCTGCGCGTTGACGAGGTCGCTGGCCACCGCACGCGGGTTGGCGATCGCCTCGTTCACCGCGGCCTTGGTGATCTCGTGGAACACCACGCGCTTGACCGGTTTGCCCTTCAGCGCCCCCTTTTCCTTGAGCAGTTCGACCAGGTGCCAGGAAATGGCCTCGCCCTCGCGATCAGGGTCGGTGGCCAGGTACAGGGTGTCGGCATGCTTGAGCGCCGAAGCGATTGCCCGAACGTGTTTCTCGTTCTTGTCGATCACCTGGTACTTCATCTCGAAGCCGTGCTCGGTATCGACCGCCCCGTCCTTGGGCACCAGATCGCGCACGTGGCCGTACGAGGCGAGCACCTCGTAATCGGGCCCGAGATATTTCTTGATCGTCTTGGCCTTGGCGGGCGATTCGACGATGACCAGGTTTTTGCTCATTGACTCATGTCCGACGCGGACCGGACGGCCCGCGGGGGCGAAGCTTATAAGCGCAGGGTGAACCCCTGTCCAGCCAAGCTCCCGGCAGCGATGTGCAGGATCAGGGCCCGTCGCCAGTGGCCGGGGCGCCTCTCGGACGCGGCAGGCCAGGTGGTTCCAGGGCAGTGACACGGCCGGGGGCCAATACGCAGACCGGGCCGCGTGGATCTGCCCAGCCGCGCCGCCATATTCATCCCGGGGATTGCCAGCGCGTCGCCGTCCGAGACGCGTTCCTCCGCATGAAACCCGGGCCGGCCACGTCCAAGGCGGCCTCGCGCATCGAATGCGTCAGTGCAGATAGCCGCCCTGGCAATAGACGAGATCTTCGAGGTGCTCGAAGGCCTCCTCGGCGTCCGGGTGATTCCCCAGCACGAGCAGGCATACCCACTTCACGCGTTCCAGGTCGATCTCGTCGGCGAACGCCATCAGGCGGTCGATCACGACTTCCCGCGCGGTGCTGTCGAGGATGCCGAGCTGTTCGAGGTAGAGCAGGAAGCCACGGCAGTCCACCGACAGCTTGTCCTGTTCCTGGCGAGCGAAGATGCGCAGCGAGCCCCGCGGGCCGAAGATCAGCGGCTGCTGTCGCTGCTCGGTGAGGCCGTCGAGCCAGCAGAACGCATGATTGACCTCTTCAACCGGAAACCCGGCGGCGGTCAGTTCGTCCCGCAGGGTTTCCTGATTTTCCGTGTCGGCAAATTCCCCGTGCTGATAGTTCTCGAACAGATACATCAGCACGTCCAGCACGGTCTCTTTCATGATGGCCTCGTGTTGGCGTCTTGGCGCAGGTAGCGGCGCCATGACGTCGGGACATTAACCAGCGTCCGGCGTTCTGTCCACGACGGCTGCACGATCGACGAGGGGCATCGACCCCCCGCCACCGAGGCGCATGACCCGTCCTCCCGCCGCGGGCGCCACGCGCCCATCCAGTTCGAGCTCGAGCAGCGCCGTGCTGAGCGCGTCGACTCCCATGCCGAGGGCCTCGACCAGCTCATCGATCGCCCGTGGCCGATCACCCAGGACGTCGAGCACGCGCTGGTGGCGATGCGGATCGGTCGACGCCTGCGGGCTGCCCGCCTGCAGCCAGGCACCGACCTGTCCGCCGATCTCCTCCAGGACATCGTCGGCGGTTTCCACCAGCTTGGCCCCTTGCCGGATCAGGCGGTGACAGCCGCGCGCCATCAGGTTGTGGATCGACCCTGGAATGGCGAACACCTCGCGACCCTGTTCCGCGGCAAGCCGGGCGGTGATCAGCGAGCCCGACTCGCGTGCCGCTTCGACGACCAGCACGCCCAGCGACAGGCCCGCAATGATGCGGTTGCGCCGCGGGAAATTCTCGGGTCGTGGCGCGGTGCCCGGCGCGAACTCGGACACCAGCAGGCCACGTTGATCGATCTCCCCCGCCAGCAGCTTGTTCCGCGCCGGATAGACGCGATCCAGGCCGGTGCCACACACCGCGATGGTGTTGCCGTCGGCCGCCAGCGCCCCGCGATGTGCCGCGGCGTCCACACCCAGCGCCAGTCCGCTGGTGATGGTCAGCCCGCGCCGTGCCAGTTCTGCCGAAAAACCCTCGGCAATCTCCAGCCCCTGCGGCGTGGCATTGCGCGAACCGACAATCGCCAGCTGCGGCAATTCCAGCAGTTCCGCATCACCGCGAAAGAACAGCGCGGTCGGCCGGCCCGGAATTTCACGCAGCCGCTGCGGGTAGCGCGCGTCGTTGAACGGGATCAGGCCTCGCCGCGGAGCCTCGCACCAGGCTGCATCCGCCTCGACCTGCTGCGGATCGACGCACTCCAGCGCGCTCCAGATTTCGCGCGGGATACCAGCTGCGATCCAGCCGTTGCGACCGGCGGCAATTGCTGCCGCAGCCGAACCATGACGCTCGATCAGCCCGCTCACAGCGGCCGCGCCCAGCCCGGAACATCGGAGCAGGCTCAGCCAGGCACGCAGGTCGGCAGGCTGCATATGCCTGTCATCCGTCCGCTTCTACAGGCGGCCGGCGACCGGCTTTTCGACCTTGTCGAGCTTGTGGACGGGCTCGGTGATCGACATCACCAGGCCGAAGCTCACGCGCGGCGTGACCTTGAAGACGATCAGCTGGCCGGCGTAGGTATCGGGCAAGGCGACGCGGCGGATGCTGTAGGGATCCTGCGCGGTGCGGTTGGCCTGCAGGATGTCCAGCACGTGGCCAGGTTCGAGGCCATGGTTGCTGCCACGATTCATCGTCACGATCTGGTACTGCCCGACCATCGAGAGACCGTCGGTCACCGCGATGATGCGTCCGTCGATCGGGGCAGCCGGCGCACGCGGATAGAAATTCTCGCTGAACGCCTCGGGCTCGGCCGACAGGAGGCGATCACCGACCAGCGCCTCGCGCAGGCTGCGCGACAGCACCGCCGAACTCGGCTGGCCGAACTCGCGGATCTCGGCGTCGCCGACCGGCACCGCTTCGTAGCCGAGCACGTCGCCGTCGTCGGGATCACGGTAGATCTGGCCACGCCGCACCACCGAGTAGGTGTAGGCCTTTTCCGACTCCAGATTCTGCACGTAGAAGTTCACACCGGCGCCACCGACCAGATGGTCATCGTCGAAGGCCAGCAGGTAGGGCGAGGCGGCCAGTTCGTCGCCGGTGACCAGCCGTGGGCCGCGCAGGAAGTTGCGGATCGCGTCGATGGGGATCATCGGGATCGCGCCGTCCAGCGGCATCTCGCGAACCTGCGGAGAAAGGCGTTCGACGCCGGCGCCGCCAGCACCGCCATCGCGCGCCAGGCGCGGCTGACCATCGACATACACCAGCTTGAGGACGTCGCCGGGATAGATCTGATGCGGATTCCGGACCTGGTCGTTGACGTACCAGACTTCCGGCCACTGCCAGGGATCCCGCAGGAAGCGATTGGCGATCCCCCACAGCGTGTCGCCCTTCTTCACCACGTACTCGAGCGGTGCGCCTTCGCGCAGCGCTGGATTCCGCGCGGGGCGCGCCAGTGGCATCGGGGTTGCCGCGACAGGCGCCGGTTGGGCCGCCGGCACAGGCCCAGGCGCATCGGCGACCGGAGGCGGACTCGGCGGAACGCCCGCGCAGGCGGCGAGCGCAGCAGTCGCGACGGCCGTTGAGGCCGCCCGCATCAGGCGATCCAAGCCCCACCCAGACCGACTATAATTTCCCATGACGGCTTTTCCCTTGGTTCCCCGCCTGATTCTGGCACAAACCCGAATCGCGACACTGGCTTGGCGACAACTCTAGCAGTAGCTTCGCAACCCTTTCCATGGCGCTCCTTCCGATCCTCCAGCATCCCGATCCGCGGCTTCGCCAGAAGGCCGCTCCGGTGACGGTGTTCGACGCCCAGCTGCAGCAGCTGATCGAGGACATGTTCGAAACCATGTACGACGCTCCGGGGGTCGGTCTCGCCGCGACGCAGGTCGGCGTGATGCTGCGCCTGGCGGTCATGGACTGCGCGGCGAAGGACACACCGCCCGCACCCCAAGTCCTGATCAATCCGGAGATCCTCGAGGCCTCGCAGCGCATCGACATGGAGGAAGGCTGCCTGTCGGTTCCCGATACCAACGAGAAGGTGCCGCGCTTTAGCCGCCTCAGGATGCGCGCGCTCGATCGCACTGGGCAGCCGTACGAGGTCGAGGCCGAGGGCCTGCTCGCGCAGGCCATCCAGCACGAGATCGACCACCTCGACGGCAAGCTGTACATCGACTACCTCTCCAGCCTGAAGCGAGAGCGCATCAACAAGAAGCTGCGCAAGCAGCGGCAGACCGCGTGAGACCCGGTCCTTGAGGCTGGTCTTCGCCGGAACGCCGGCGTTTTCGGTCACGGCGCTCGACGCGCTGGTCGAGGCGGGCCACGAGATCTGTGCCGTCTACACCCAGCCCGACCGGCCGGCAGGCCGCGGCAGGAAACTGAGCGCATCGCCCGTGGCCCAGCGGGCCGCCGCCCTCGGTCTGCCGCTGATGAAGCCCGAGAAGCTGCGCGGCAATGAGACCGCCCAGGCGGGACTTCGCGCCTTTGCCCCCGACTGCATGGTCGTGGTCGCCTACGGCCTGATCCTGCCGCAGGCGGTACTCGACGTGCCGCCACGCGGCTGCCTGAACATCCACGCCTCGCTGCTGCCGCGCTGGCGAGGCGCCGCGCCGATCCAGCGCGCCGTCCTCGCCGGCGACGCCGAAACGGGCGTGACGATCATGCGCATGGATGCGGGCCTGGACACCGGCCCGATGCTCTTGCGCGAGGCGATTCCCCTCGCCCCCGCGATGACGTCCGGCGAAGTCCACGATGCCCTGGCGACGCTCGGCGCCCGCCTGATCGTGCAGGCGCTCGAAGACCTGCAGCGCGGGATCCTGACCGAGCAGGCGCAGCCCGCCGAGGGCGTGACCTATGCGGGCAAGCTGAGCAAGGAGGAAGCGCGACTCGATTGGTCGTGGCCGGCAGTGGAACTCGTGCGCCGCATCCATGGGTACAACCCGGCCCCGGGAGCCTGGTGCGAATGGAACGGTGAACGCATCAAGATCCTGCGCGCCGAGGTCTGCGCGTCCCAGGCCGCGCACGCCGAGGCCGGCACGGTGCTCGGCGCGGATGATCGCGGCCTTCAGGTGGCAAGTGGTGACGGCATCGTCCGGATCACCGAACTGCAGCGCCCCGGAGCGAAGCCCGCAGCTCCGATGGCCGCCTACGGGCAGCGGCCACCGCTGGAGCAGCGCCTGGGCTGAAGCCTCCGGCTCAGCGCCGTGTTGCCGCTTCCGTCACGACCACCGGATCGCCGTGGGCGGCTGTACCCGGTGCGGTCTGCTGCGCGACAGGCGGCGTCGCCCGGGCGCCGTCGTCGCGCGAGGCGCGCACGGACACGCTGGACAGCACCACGATCGTCAACAGCATCAGTGCCGCGAAGCGGAAGATGAAGTTCGCGATCGTGGTTACGGCGGAGCGGGCTTGCATACGCAATCCTAGGGTTTGGCCGCTTGGCGCCATTGATCCAGCGTGCCGAGCGCTCGTCGTTGCCCGACGAGAGGCGCTGGCTCGACCTTTCCCAGGCATCGGCACTACGCTCGTCGGCCGATGAACGCCTCTCGTCCCCTGGAAGCCGAGCCGGACCTGCCGCCCCCTCCGGAGCGACCGGATTGCTGCGGCGGCGGCTGCGCCATCTGCGTGCTCGATGGGTACTTCGACGAGGTCCAGCGCTGGCAGAAGACCGTCGAGGAGATCCACACCCGCCACCTCGCCGCGCAGGAAGCTGCACGCAAATCCACGCCCTGAGCGCCGATCGCCGATCCGTTCCCGCGCCGCGTCGGACGTTCCGGTCCACCCCACCACCCCATCCCGCGGAAACCGTGCAGGGTCCGACCCTTCGGTGCGACCTCATCTTCTGCGCCTCCCCGCCGCCGGATCACCCCGACATCCGGCGCTCCGACGCAGCGCGCATCCTCCAGTCCCTTCCCACCGCCGCGTGCGACGGCAACGCCAGGTCAGGCTTTCCCAGCATGCGGTCCCTGCTGCAGGCGCGCAGAGAGCAGAGTCCGCTGGCGGCAATGGGACGCCGCGACTATTTCACCGTCCTGCCGCCCGTGGCTACGCGATAATCGCCCGATGAATCCCACTCCTCGCTCCGCCGCGGCGCTCGCGGTGGCAGCGGTCCTGGCCGGCCGCAGCCTCGACGACGTGCTGCCCCAGCACGACGCCACTCTCCCTCCGGGCGACCGAAGCCTGCTCCGCGCATTGGCCTACGGGGTGCTCCGGGAGCACGGCTTCCTGGCCGCCATCGTCGGCAAGATGCTCAAGAACCCACTCACCGACGAGCCCTTGATCGCCGCCCTGGTGGAGGTCGGCCTCTACCAGCTGCGTTCGATGCGGGTCTCGCCGCATGCGGCGGTCAGCGAGACCGTGGATGCCTGCGAGGTGCTCGGCTCGCCGGGGCGCCGCGCGCTGGTGAACGCGCTGCTGCGCCGCTTCCAGCGTGAACGCCGTGCACTGGAACTGGCCGCGGCCAACGACGCCGCGCGGCGCTGGTCGCATCCCACTTGGATGATCGACAGCCTGCGCTGCGACTGGCCCGACAACTGGGAACGCGTGCTCAACGGTGGCAATGAACAGGGCCCCTTGACCCTGCGTGTCAACCGGCGCCGCATCTCGCGCGCGGACTACGCGGCCAAGCTGCGCACGGCCGGTCTTTCCTATCGCGAGGTCGAACATGCGCCGGATGCGCTGGTGCTCGACAGCGCGGTGCAGGTGGAACGCCTGCCCGCCTTCGCCGACGGCGAGGCCTCGGTGCAGGACGCCTCTGCCCAGCTCGCCGCCGACCTGCTGCAGCTCGCCGACGGCCAGCGCGTGCTCGACGCCTGCTGCGCACCCGGCGGCAAGACGGCGCATGCGCTGGAACGTGCCGACGTGCACATGCTCGCACTGGACCGGGACGCCGAGCGGCTGGCCCGCGTGCAGGAGAACCTGAAGCGCCTGCAGCTGTCGGCCGAGCTGCTCGCCTGGGATGCGGGCCTGCTGCGCGATCGCTGGAACGGCGCGCTGTTCGACCGGATTCTCCTTGATGCGCCCTGCTCCGGCACCGGGGTGATCCGCCGTCACCCGGACATCAAGTGGTTGCGCCGGCACGACGACATCCCCCGCATGGCCGCCGAGCAACTGCGCCTGCTCAATGGCTTGTGGCCGCTGCTCGCCCCAGGCGGCCGGCTGGTCTACGCCACCTGCTCGATCCTGGCCGCCGAGGGCGAAGACGTGGTCCGCCGGTTCTTCACCCAGCAGGCCGATGCCAAGCACGAGCCGATCGAGGCGTCCTGGGGCGAGGCGCGCAAGTTCGGTCGACGCATTGCGCCCGGAGGCGACTTCGACGGGTTCTACTACGCCTGCCTGCGCAAGACCGGTCGCCCCGCCGCAACGGCGGTGTAACGTCCGCATCTCGCTGGTGCGGAGGCTGCCGTCATGAGCATGATCGAGTGGATGGAGTTCCTCAGCTACGTGGTGACCGTGATCGGCCTGCCGCTGGCGATCGGCGTGTTCATGTTCGAGCAGCGCAAGGAACGTGCGAACGACGAGGAGGAGCTCTACCAGCGCCTGTCCGACGAGTACGCAAGCTTCCTGCGCCTGGTGCTGGAAAATCCCGACCTGCGGCTGATGAGTCCCAGCACCGCGCAGGCACCGCTCACGCCCGAGCAGCAGGAGCGCAAGACGGTGCTGTTCGGCATCCTGA
>CAMLNE010000140.1 GCA_946481265.1 uncultured Panacagrimonas sp.
GCGACATGTGGGCGTACAAGGTCTCGTACTGCTGGCCGTGCTGGAGCACCACCACGCGGCCGTAGCCGTTCTTGTTGCCGATGAAGGCAACCTTGCCATCGCCCGTCGCCTTGATCGGGGTACCGGAGCGCGCCGCGTAGTCCACGCCCTTGTGTGCGCGGATCGTGTTGAGGATCGGGTGGCGACGGCGCAGGTTGAAGTGCGAGCTGATGCGCACCACGTCGAGCGGAGTGCGGAAGAACGCCTTGCGCAGCGACTGGCCGTTGGGCGTGTAGAACGCGGAGCGGCCCTCTGCGTTCTTGTAGCGGACCGCGCGGTAGACCTTGCCCTGGTTGACGAACTCGGCCGCGAGCATGTCGCCGTCGCGCAGCTTTGCCCCGTCCTTGTACAGCTCCTCCATCACGACGGTGAAGCGATCGCCGTCACGCAGGTCCAGCGCGAAGTCGATGTCGTAACGGAACAGCTCCGCCAGTTCCATGACCATGCGCACCGGCAGGCCCGCCTTCTGGCCGGCCATGAACAGTGAGCTGTCGATGGTGCCCGTGACGGTACGCGTGCTTCGCTCGAGTTCGGCGGTCAGCGTATTGGCCTCGAAGCGATCTTCCACGCGCTGTACATGCAGCGTGCGCAGGTCATCGAGCGCGTAGCGCAGCTCGAGCAGTTCATCGCCGGACTTGCGGATCTCGATCGAGTCTCCCGCCTTGATGCGCTTGAGCTGGCGCGCGTCCGCGCCCAGATCCAGGATCGACATCCACTGCCTGGATTCGAGACCCTGGGACTCGAAGACGGTCGAGAGGGTTTCGCCCGCCCTGATCTGTACCGTGCTCCATTCGCTCGCTTCGGGGACGGCCAGGGGGTCCGAAACTGCCGCCTGGATCGCCTGTTCGTAGGCCACCGCCTCGGCGACCGCACCGTCGCTGAATGCCGGTGCCGCAAGATCGCGCTTGGCGTTGCTCTCACGGGAGATGAGTGTCGCGAGTCCCACCACGCATACGGTGGCGGCCAATACGATCCGGCGAGCCGAGCGGGGGGGGCGCTCGGCTGAGCTATAATCCAGCTTCATCCTGTTGACTCGATTGAGAGTTTCGTCCGCCGGACGAACCCAGCGGGCCGGCCCGGCGCATTGGTTGTGTGAGACGGATCGCAGCTCGGGCAAAAACAGGCGCGTAAAGAAACATAAATCTACATGTCACGCAAGGGGTTCCTTCCATTCCCTGCGCCTTTACATGAGCATTCGCCGCCCGGCGGTCCTGGCCGGGCGAGCACCGGAAAACCTCTCTTATCCGCCTATGTCCCTAGCCGAACTTGAACGTGGAGCCTCCGAGATCCTGCCTCTCGAAGAGTTCCGGACCCGCCTTACCCAGGCCGCCACCAGCGGCACACGACTGCGCATCAAGGCGGGGTTCGACCCGACCGCGCGCGACCTGCACCTCGGCCACACGGTCCTGCTGAACAAGATGCGGGCATTCCAGGACGCCGGCCATGAGGCCGTGTTCCTGATCGGCGACTTCACCGGCATGATCGGTGATCCCACCGGAAAGAACGAGACGCGCAGGCCGCTGACGCGCGCGGACGTCGAGGCGAACGCCCAGACCTACCGCGAACAGGTGTTCAAGATTCTCGATCCCGAGCGCACCACCGTGGTGTTCAACTCGCACTGGCTCGACAAGCTCGGGACCGACGGCCTGATCCGCCTGGCGGCGCAGCAGACCGTGGCGCGCATGCTGGAGCGCGACGACTTCTCGAATCGCTACAAGGGCGGACAGCCCATCGCCATCCACGAGTTCCTCTATCCGCTGCTGCAGGGCTATGACTCGGTCGAACTCAAGGCGGACGTCGAGCTGGGCGGCAACGACCAGAAGTTCAACCTGCTGATGGGCCGCCACCTGCAGCAGGCATACGGCCAGAGGCCGCAGTGCGTGCTCACGGTACCGATCCTCGAAGGGCTGGACGGCGTCAACAAGATGAGCAAGTCGCTGAACAACTACATCGGTGTGAAGGACCCGGCCCCCGAGATGTTCGGCAAGATCATGTCGATCTCCGACACCCTGATGTGGCGCTACTACGAACTGCTGTCGTTCAAACCGCTTGCCGAGGTCGAGGATCTCAAGCGGAGCGTCATCGAGGGCACCAATCCACGCGACATCAAGATGGCGCTCGGAGTCGAGATTGCCTCGCGCTTCCACGGTGCGGGCGCCGGCGAAGCGGCGCGTGCGGCCTTCGTCGAGCAATTCTCCAAGGGCGCGCTGCCGGACGACATTGCGGAAGTGACCCTCGCCGTACCGGCCGCAGGACTCACGCTCGCCCGCGTGCTCAAGGAGGCGGGCCTGGTGAGCAGCAACGGCGAGGGCGCACGCATGATCGAGCAGCGCGCCGTGCGAGTGGACCAGCAGCGCGTCGAGGACAAGGCGCTGGCACTCGCGCCTGGCGCAACCTATCTGCTGCAGGTCGGCTCGCGCCGTTACGCGCGCGCCAAGCTGGTCCCGGCGGGCTGACCGACGGGTCCGAGAGCGGGGTGCGCGGCTGCCTGCGCACCCTCCTGCCTGCTCCGGGCCTGGACGCCTCAGCGCGCGAGCGCGACCTGCCGTCGCGGTCTATTCGCTCTGCCCCTCGAGTCGCGCCAGCATCGCTTCGGCCTCCTGGATGGACGCTGCCTGCGGTGCGTCGTAGCGACGGCTCGCCTCCAGCGCCCGCAAGGCCCAGATGCGGGCGCTCGCGAAATCGGCCACCCGCCGCAGCGATTCGGCGTGGATCAGCCACAGCCGAGGTCCGGTCCGCACGTCGTGCCGGCCGACGAGGTTTTCGAATCCCACGACCGCATGCGTGCTGGCGGCCAGCGCGGATTCCCAGTCCTGCCGAGCCTGCGCCATCCGTGCGAGGCCGCCATAGGCGAGGACCGCCATCTCGATGTTGCGCCCGCCGGCCAGCACCAGCACCTGGTCGAATTGCTCCTCTGCACGCTCTAGATCGCCCTGCCCGAGCAGAAAGCGACCCCATCGCTCGCGCGCGATGCCGATGGCGCCGCTGTCGGACGGCTCCTCGCCCAGGCGCTGTTCGAGACCGGCCTTGATGGCGTCACCGGCCTTCGCATGCAGGCCCCCGCGATCGTAGGCGTCACCGAGGAGCAGCAGATCGCGGCCGACCCCGTAACCGCCGGGCATCCCGCCATCGACCTCGCGCGGCGCCTCGAGCAGGGGAACGGCCAGGAGGGGGCGGCCCTCGGCGGCAAGCCGCTCGGCGAACAGAGCCCGCGCGTGCTCGACCTCGCCGTCGGCGCCGGGAGGAATCGAGGCCATCAGGCGCTCGAACTGCGCGAGGGCGCGCTCGCGGTGGCCGTATCGATGCACCCTCGAGGCGTCCTGCACGGCCGCTGCCCAAGCCGCACCGCGCCTGGCGCCCCGTGTCGGCCCGACCAGCGCGGCTGCGCGCTCGTAGGCCTCGATGGCGGCTTCGTATCGACCCTGCTCCTCGCGCGACCTCGCCAGGCCCTGCCAGGCGCGGCCCTGGAGTTCGACGCGAATGACCTGCGGAATTCCGGACGCCCGTTCGAGGGCATGCAGGAAGTGTCGCTCGGCCTTCGCCGGATCGCCGTCCATCTCGCCCCAGCCGAGGCGGGTGAGGGCCTCGACGAAACCGGGATCGGCCGACGGAAGGCGCCCGAACAAGTCCAATGCCTTGCCGAGCGCATGCCGATCGATCGGGCTGCCATCCGGCGCAAGCACCTCGCTGCGTGCCAGCCACCAGCGCGCACGCGTGGCAGTCGGATCGAGGCCGGCCTGGTGAATCAACGGATCGGCCCGCTCGAGCAAGTCGAGCGCCCGCATGTACTCCTTGCGTCGATTGGCGCGGCTGGCGTCGCCGAGCAGGGCCTGGATGACCGACGGATGCGCGTCGCCGTGCAGCCGCCCCAGGTGTTCGATCTTCCGGTCCTCGAGCGCCTGGGAGCGCGCCTCTTCGCCCAGTTCGCGGTAGCTCGACGCCAGCATGTCGAGCAGTTCGATCTGCGCAATCGGATCGTCGGCGAACTGTTCCTCCACCCGCGGCGCGTGCAGGTCCAGCAGCTGCCTGGCAGTGAGGTCGCCACGCGGTCGGTCCGGCCCCGGGCGCAGGTCGCCGGTACGAAACACGCTGGCCAGGAAGTGCTTGATCGCCGTCGCGCGCCGCGCCTCCTGCCGAGCAAGCTCGGCCGCAGCACGCGCCTCGCGCGCTTGCCCCACCGCCGCGGAGAAGCTGATGAGCGATGCGACCAGCGCCAGAAGGACGAGCCCGATGGCGAAGGGATTACGCGGCACGAGGCACTGCAGCCGTGGGATCGGCGAGCGGCCGTGCCCGCCCGGGCGAGGTCAGGCCGACCTGGCCAGCCGGTCGCGCCGCTGCGCCACGCTGGCGGCCAGGCCGCGCAGCACTTCCACGCTGTCATCCCAGTGGATGCAGGCATCCGTGACGCTCTGGCCGTAGACCATCTCGTCACGCGGACCGATCTCCTGGCGGCCCTCGGCCAGATGCGACTCGATCATCACGCCGATCACGCGCATCTCGCCGCCTGCAATCTGACCCCCTACATCCTGGCCGACATTGATCTGGCGCTTGTGCTGCTTGCTCGAATTGGCGTGGCTGAAGTCGATCATGACCTGCGGCTTCAGGCCGGCCTTGATCATCGCGGCGCTTGCCGCTTCAACGCTGGCCGCGTCGTAGTTGGTGCCGGAGCTTCCACCGCGCAGGATGATGTGACAGTCCTCGTTGCCTGCCGTTTCGAAGATCGAGACCTGACCGTTGTTGGTCATCGACAGGAAGCGGTGCGGTGAGCGGGCCGAGAGGCATGCGTCCACGGCGACCTTCACGCTGCCATCGGTGCCGTTCTTGAAGCCCACCGCGCACGACAGACCGGACGCCATCTCTCGGTGCAGCTGGGATTCGGTGGTGCGCGCCCCGATCGCGCCCCATGCGACGAGATCGGCCAGGTACTGCGGCGTCAGGATGTCGAGGAATTCGACGCCGGCGGGAATTCCCATCTCGTTCAGATCGAGCAGCAGCTTGCGGCCGATGCGCAGACCGCGGTCGATATCGTAGCCGTCGTTCAGGTCCGGATCGTTGATCAGCCCCTTCCAGCCGACCGTGGTGCGGGGCTTTTCGAAGTACACGCGCATCACGATCAGCAGGTTCTTCTTGAGCTGCTCGCGCAAGGCCACCAGGCGCGCGGCGTATTCGAGCGCGGCCTTCGGATCGTGGATCGAGCAGGGCCCGACCACGACCAGCAGGCGCTTGTCACGTCCGGACAGCACGTCCTGGATTTCGCGGCGGGTCTGCAGCACGGTCTGCGCAGCCGCATCGGAAAGCGGCAGCTCGGCCTGGACCTGGGCCGGGGTGGACACGGCCCGGATGGAGCGGATGCGGGTATTTTCGGTGACGGGCTTCATGTGTCGCTACAAACTGCAAGGGGCGCGCATGCTAACAAAAACGCCTGTGCCGAAGCCGAAAATGGCCTCGCGATCGCGGGAATCCGGCTACGCCGGAAGGCCGCAACCCGCTTCCCGGTACGGGCCTGCCCGGCCTTGCGGTGGCCGCTCATGGCAGGTCGAAGAGCAGAAGTTCGGCTTCCTCGACCACCGCCAATTCGAGCACAGCCTCCCGCTCGAGCATCGCCGCGTCACCCGCCTGCAGGCGATGCTCGCCGATCGTGATCGTGCCACATGCCACGTGCAGGAAATGGCGACGTCCGGCCTGCAGTTCGCGCCGCAGGGACTGGCCAGGACCGGGCCACGCGATGTCCAGCGCCGCGTCGGCATGGATCACGAACGGTGTGCCACTGCCGGCCGGCCCGACCACCCGACTCCAGCCCTGGCGCAGCGCCCGCGCGTCCAGCGGCTTCTGCTGGTAGCCAGGCGCCACTCCCGTCCGGTCCGGCTCGATCCAGATCTGCAGCAGGTGCACCGGCTCGGCCTGGCTGGCATTGAACTCGCTGTGACGGATACCCCGGCCCGCCGTCATGACCTGCAGTTCGCCATGCGGCAGCACCGCGCCGCCGCCAGTGGAATCGCGATGCTGCAACTGCCCTTCCAGCACGTAGGTGATGATCTCCATGTCGCGGTGCCCATGTGGCGCGAAACCGGCGCCGGGGACCACCTTGTCCTCGTTGATCACGCGCAGCTTCGAATAACCCATCCACCGCGGGTCGTGGTAGCCGCTGAAGGAGAATGTGTGCCGCGCCTCGAGCCAGCCATGCTCGGCGTGGCCACGGTCGGCAGCGGTTCGGACTTCGATCATGATGGGGCTCTCCAACGGGGAATTCGCATGGGATTCAATCTAGGGACGGTGGGCCTGACATGAAATCCGAACCTTCTGATCCACGGGTTCAGACGGCTTGAACCTGCGCCTTTCACTGGATGCGCTGGACACCCTGGTCGCGATTGCCGAGGCCGGCAGCTTCGTGCGGGCTGCCGAGCGCCTCCACCGCGTTCCCTCGGCCCTGACCTACACCGTCAACAAGATCGAATCCGATCTGGGCGTGGCGCTATTCGACCGCAGCGGCAAGCGACCGGTCCTGACGGCCGCGGGGCGGGAGCTGGTGCAGCAGGGTCGCGAGCTGCTGCGCCAGGCCGAATCGCTCGAGACCCGCGTCAAGCGCGTCGCGCACGGCTGGGAACCCCAACTCACGATCGCGGTGGACGCGGTGGTGCCGCTGGATCCGCTGTTCGACCTGATCGGCGAGTTCGACGCACTGGTCTGCGGCACCCGAATCCAGCTAACCCAGGAAGTGCTCGGCGGAACCTGGGATGCCCTGATCGACCGGCGCGCCGATCTGGCCGTCGGTGCACCGGGCGATCCGCCGACGGGCTTCGAGCTGTCGAGCCTTGAACTCGGCGCAGTCCGTTTCGTGTACGCCGTGGCCCCGTTCCATCCGCTCGCGGGCGTCGACTCCCCGCTCACTACTCAGCAGATGGCCACCTACCGCGCCGTGGTCGCCGCCGATTCGGCGCGCCGCCTGCCCAACCGCAGCCTCGGCGTTCAGCCGAACCAGGATTGCGTGATCGTGCCAACCCTGAGCGCCAAGCTGGAGGCGCAGGTACGCGGACTGGGCGTCGGCTTTCTGCCCGAAGCGCTGGCGCGGCCCGAAATCGACGCCGGCCGCCTGGTGGTCAAGACCCTTGAGACCTCTCGCGAGGACCTCACCACGCGCATTGCCTGGCGCAGCAACGAGATCGGCCGTGCCGGCGAATGGTTTCGCGACCGTCTAGCGGAACGCGCCCAGGCGGGGGAGCTGCTGCCGCCAATCGAACCGTCTGTCCCGGTGGCGAGGCGTTCACGTCGTCGGGCCTGAGATAATCGGCGCCTCCATTCTTGCCAGGTGATTCCGTGAAGCTGTCGCATGCCCTGCTATGCCTTCCCTTCGTACTGCCGCTGGCCGCATGCGGCGGAAAGTCCGACGCGCCACCCGCAGTATCCGCCGCGCGGATTGTCCTGCCGCCACCCGGGCGGACGATGGCAGTGGGTTATTTCGAACTGGAGAACGAGGCGAGCCATCCGATTGAGCTGCGCGACTTCAGCAGCGCCGCTTTCAACGCCATCGAGATGCACGAGACGACCGATACGGACGGGATCTCGCGCATGCGCCGGCTCGAGCGTCTGGAGATCCCCGCCGGCGGCAGCGTCCGTTTCGCGCCCGGCGGCAAGCACCTGATGCTGATGGGCGCAAACCTGCCACAGATGCCCGCAGAGCTGCCCGTGGTGCTCGAATTCGCCGATCCCGACGGCGCCCTGCACCAGCTCGAGATCCGCTTTGCGGTCGACGGCGGCGCGGGTACAGAGCACGCACCGCACTGAAGCCGGTACAGGACCTTGATCCAGAAATGATTCGGGCGCCTTGCGGCGCCCGGATCATTTCATCAAGCCCCGTGTGGGGACGGCCTTCAGGCGGTGGGCGCCTCGGCATCCGTTCCGGGCCGACCCACCAGCTCCACATACGCCATCGGCGCGTTGTCACCGGGGCGGAAGCCACAGCGAAGGATTCGCGTATACCCACCCGGACGCTCGGCGTAGCGCGGCCCCAGGTCGGTGAACAGCTTCTGCACGATCTCGCGATCACGCAGGCGCGCGAAGGCGATACGGCGGTTGTGGACGCTGTCTTCCTTCGCCCGCGTGATGAGCGGCTCAGCCAGGCGGCGCAATTCCTTGGCCTTGGGCACCGTGGTGCGGATCAGTTCGTGCTTGAACAGGGCAACCGCGACCGCCTGCATGGTGGCCTTGCGATGGCTTGGGGTGCGGCCGAAGGAGCGGCCTGCATTTCCGTGACGCATGATCGGATTCTCTCGAGTGTTCTATGCGGTCAGTTGGTCGCCGACTTCGGCGCCGACCAGTTGTCCAGGCGCATTCCGAGCTCGAGGTCGTGCGCCTTGAGCGCTTCCTTGATCTCGTTGAGCGACTTCTTGCCGAGGTTCGGCGTCTTCATCAGTTCGTTTTCGGTGCGCTGCACCAGCTCGCCGATGTAGTACACGCTCTCCGCCTTGAGGCAGTTGGCGGAGCGCACGGTGAGTTCGAGCTCATCGATCGGACGGAACAGGATCGGGTCGAGCGAACCGGCGCTGCCCTTCGTGCCACCGACCGGAACGACTGCGCTGGCCTCGGCCTCGAGGTCGACGAAGACGGTCAGCTGGTCGCGCAGGATGCGCGCGGCCTGGCGCACGGCTTCCGCCGCGTCCACACCACCGTTGGTGTCCACGTCCAGAATCAGACGATCGAGATCGGTACGCTGTTCAACGCGCGCGCGCTCGACGGCATAGCTGACCCGACGGACCGGGCTGTACGAGGCCTCAAGCTTGAGCACGCCCACCGTGCTGGTCTCGGACTCGCCGACCAGCGCAGCCACCGGCTGGTAGCCGCGGCCGCGGGTGACCTTCAGCGTCGCCTTGATCTTGCCGCCGGTCAGGTGCGCGAGCACCAGATCGGGGTTCACGATCTCGACGTCATGGTCGAGCTGGATGTCCGCCGCCGTGACCGGACCGTTGCCGGACTTCTCCAGACGCAGCGTCGCTTCTTCACGCGCGTTGAGGCGGATGGCGATGTTCTTGATGTTCAGCAGGATGTCGATGACGTCTTCCTGCACGCCCTCGATCGCGCTGTACTCGTGGACCACGCCCTCGATCTGGACCTCGGTCACTGCGGCACCGGGGATCGACGAGAGCAGGATGCGGCGCAGGGCGTTGCCCAGGGTGTGGCCGAAGCCACGCTCGAGCGGCTCCATGGCGACGCGCGCACGATTGGCCGAAACGACCTCGACCTTGATCTCGCGCGGCTTGAGCAACTCGGTGACGAAACCTTGCATGGATGACCTCTATTGGTGGTGCTGCATCCGGCTTTCAGAACAGCGACTCGTCTGACCTTTCGGATGCGGCGAACAGCCCGCTTGGTAGCGGTCTTACTTCGAATACAACTCGACGACCAGGTTCTCGTTGATGTCCGGCAGGATCTGGTCGCGGCTCGGACGCGACTTGAACGTGCCCTTGAGGCCCTTCTCGTCCACTTCCAGCCATTCCGGGAACCCGATCTGCGCCGCGATCGACAGCGACTCGGCGATGCGGCTCTGGTTGCGCGACTTCTCGCGAATTTCCAGCACGTCGCCTTCACCCACCTGGTACGACGGGATGTTCACCGACTGGCCGTTGACGAGAATCGCCTTGTGTCCGACCAGCTGCCGTGCTTCCGAGCGGGTGCGCCCGAAGCCCATGCGATAGATCACGTTGTCCAGCCGACCTTCCAGCAGGAGCAGGAGGTTCAGGCCGGTCGCGCCCTTCTGGACCGACGCCTTCTTGTAGTAGTTGCGGAACTGGCGCTCGAGGACGCCGTACATCTGCTTGAGCTTCTGCTTCTCGCGCAGCTGCGTACCGTATTCAGTGGGCCGTGACTTGCGCGCGCCGTGCTGCCCCGGGGGCGTGTCGAGCTTGCACTTGGTTTCTAGCGACCGACCACGCGACTTCAGCAGCAGGTCGGTGCCGGCACGGCGGGACAATTTGCACTTCGGACCGATGTAACGAGCCATGTTCTCTTCCCGACCTTAGACGCGACGACGCTTCGGCGGACGGCACCCGTTGTGCGGGATAGG
>CAMLNE010000141.1 GCA_946481265.1 uncultured Panacagrimonas sp.
CGTGCGGCGCACCGTCCGCCCGGGTCCCGGCAGTATCGCCAGGTCCAGGTTCAGCGGGGCCGGTTACGGCATTCACGTTTCTACGACTCCCAATGGCCGACTCCCGATTCCCGTGGCATGTGCCTCAGCGCGTACGCGGGCACAGCTCCGTGACGCGGAAGAAATAGGCGATCTCGTTGGCCGCGTTCTCGGCGCTGTCCGAGCCGTGCACCGCGTTCTCGTCGATCGAATCCGCGAAATCGGCGCGGATCGTGCCCGCCGCCGCGTTCTTCGGGTTGGTGGCACCCATGATGTCGCGGTGCTTGGCCACGGCGTTCTCGCCTTCCAGCACCTGGATGATCACCGGGCCGCTGGTCATGAAGCTGACCAGATCCTTGAAGAACGGGCGCTCCTTGTGCACCTCGTAGAAGCCGCCGGCTTCCTTGTCGGTCAGGTGCGTCATGCGCGCGGCGATGACCTTCAGGCCCGCGCTTTCGAAGCGCGAGTAGACCTGGCCGATGACGTTCTTCGCGACGGCGTCGGGCTTGATGATGGAAAGAGTGCGTTCAACCGCCATGACGGAAATTCCTACCTGCTGATTTGTCTGAATAAAGAATGGACCGGCCGGACGGCCAAGCCCTTTGAAAAGCACGCGAGTCTAGCGGTCGATGCCGCAGTGCGGCAATCACGCGCGGCGCACACCGCGGTGTGCGCCCTGGTAGGCCCAGATCATCAGGCCGGCGCCGGTGAGCAGCATCGGCAGGCTCAGCAACTGGCCCATGGTAAGCCAGCCACCGACAAGGTAGCCGATCTGCGCGTCCGGCACGCGGACGAACTCGATCAGGAACCGGAACGTCCCGTAGAGGATCAGGAACAGGCCGCTGATCGCGGCCGGCGGTCGCGGCCGCGACGAGTACCACCAGAGGATCGCCAGCATGACCAGGCCTTCGAGGAGGGCCTCGTAGAGCATGCTCGGATGACGCGGCAGGCGGTCGGGATCGGTGGGGAACACCATCGCCCAGGGCAGGCTGCTGGGCTTGCCCCACAGTTCGGCATTGATGAAGTTGCCGATGCGCCCGGTGAACAGGCCGAAGGGCACGACCACGGCCACGAAGTCGATGACCTGGAAGAAGCCCTGCCCGCGCATTCGCGCGAACAGCCAGACCGCCGCGATCACGCCGAGCATGCCGCCATGGAACGACATGCCGCCGTTCCAGATGCGGAAGATCTCGAGCGGATCGGCCAGGAAGGCCGGCAGGTTGTAGAACAGCGTATAGCCGATGCGGCCGCCCAGGATCACGCCCAGCGCCGCGAAGAACAGGAGGTCGGAGATCGCCTGGGCCGAAAACGGCGTGTGCGCGGACTTGCCGCGGCGCACCGCGAGAAACCAGCAGCCGTAGAAGCCCAGCAGGTACATCAGGCCGTACCAGTGGATCTTGAGCGGCCCCAGGCTCAGGGCGACCGGGTCGAAGTTCGGGTGAAAGGGCATGGCCTGGTTGTCCAGAGTCCGCTGCGGTCCGGATCAGGACAGGCGGCAGTAGAAGGCTTTGAGATAGCGCGTTTCGGCGATCGCCGGATGCACCGGATGGTCCGGACCCTGCCCGCCCTGCTCGAGAATCTGCAGCTGCCGGTTCTGACCACGCGCCTCGCGCAGCAGCACGCGCTGCAGTTCGCTGTCTTCCAGGTGGAACGAACAGGAGCAGGCCACCAGCACGCCGCCCGGTGCCAGCAGCTGCATCGCGGCACGGTTGAGCGCCGCGTAGTGCTCCAGGCCGGCCGCATGATCCTTCCTGCGCTTGATCAGCGCCGGCGGATCGACCACCACGACCTCGAAACTGCGTCCCTGCGCGCGCAATTGCTTGAGCCGGTCCAGGGCGTCGCCGCGCAGCGCCTCCAGCTTGACGCCGTTCAGCGCCGCGTTGGCGGCCGCCGCCTCCAGGGCCGGCTGCGAGCTGTCGATGCAGGCTGCGCTGGCCGCACCGGCGGCCATTGCGCGTACCGCCCAGGCCCCGGCGTAGCTGAACACGTCGAGTACCCGTGCACCGCGCACGTAACGCGCGAGCCGGTCCCGGTTATCGCGCTGGTCGTAGAACCAGCCGGTTTTCTGGCCGCTGCGGATGGGGGCCAGGAAGCGGACTCCCGATTCGAGCAGCTCGATCGTATCCGGCACCTCGCCGACGGCCTCGACCGACTCGGTCAGGCCCTCGAGCGAGCGGGCGCCGCCATCGTTGCGCAGCAGGATCCCGCGCGGCTGCAGCTCGGCCTGCAGCGCCTCGATGACCAGCGGCTGCAGGCGCTCCATGCCCGCGGTGCTGATCTGCAGCACACAGACATCGCCGAAGCGATCCACCACCAGTCCGGGCAGCCCGTCGGATTCGCCGAACACCAGGCGGTAGTGCGGTGTGGGGTAGATCGACTCGCGCAGCGAGCGCGCCGCCGACAGGCGTCGCCGCATCCAGGCCAGGTCGATGACGGCGCCCGCCCGGCTGCTCAACAGGCGCGCCGCAATCAGTGAATTGGGATTGACGTAGGCGGTGCCCACCGCCTTGCCACGGGAATCGACGACGTCGACCAGAGCCCCGGCCTTGAAGGCCTTCAGCGGTGACTTGGCGACATCGACCTCGTTGCTGAACACCCATGAATGCCCGATACGCAGGCGACGCTCGGCATTCGGATTCAGACGCAGGGACGGCAGGGATTCGCTCATCGGGTACGGAACACCACGTCGAAGGGCGCGCATTGTGCCCGTCTCCGGGCGCAGGAAAAAATCGAGCGCCCCTTTCCGACACTTCTTTCGCGGCGTTCAGGGCGGCAGGGACCAGATTTCGACCGGCTCGGCGAAGCCCTTGACGGGCAAGGGCTCGCCACGGCGCAGCCCGCCCATCCCCGAAAGTTCGACGGTGTCGGCGGCGACCAGGATCTCGCCGTCCTCTGCCTGTTCACACAGCCGCGAGGCGAGGTTCACCGCCGGTCCCACCGCCGTGTATTCCCAGCGCGAGGACGAGCCGATGATGCCCACCGTGACCAGGCCGCTGGCCACGCCCACGCCGATCCCCAGCCGGTGGCTCGGGGTGCTCCAGCGGCGCGTCACCTCACCGGCCGCCTCGCGGATCAGCCGTGCCATCTCCAGGCCCGAGCGCGAATGGCTGGTCACCGGCAGGGGCGCGCCGACCAGAATCAGGATGCCGTCGCCCGCGTAGTCCTTCACCGTTCCGCCGTATTCGGCGACGACCTTGCCCACCGCGTTGTAATACTCGCGCAGGGTCTTGATCACGCTCGACGAGGGATTGGCCTGGGCAAAGGCGGTGAAGCCGCGCAGGTCGCAGGACACCACCGTGATCTCCAGGTTGCGGTGCTGCACCGCGTGGCGCAGGCCGCGCTCGCGCACCAGCTTTTCCACCTGCGGTGACAGGAAGCGCGCGAGGAACTGCCCGCGCTGGCCCTGCACCACCAGGTACTGCATCGCGCCGACCAGGAAGACCATTTCGCCGGCCACCATCAGCAGCGCGCCGATTCGGACCGGCAGGATCATGCCGGTGACGATCAGCGGGAAGCTGATCACCGCGGCGATGATCCGAATGCGCTCCGAGCGGTCCGGCCGCGCCATCAGCAGCAGCACGGTGGCGCCGGCGCCCGCCAGCACGGCGACCAGCAGCGGCCCGGCAAAAGCCCAGAACCCGATGCTCGAGAGGGCCTGGATGCCGCGCACGGCACCGAAGAGGTCATCGCGCCGCACCTCGGGTGCCAGCACGCCGGAAACGCCCAGTACGACGGCGGCAGCCTGCCCGACGCGCAGCAGCGCGGTGCCGACGCCCACGTGCAGATGCTCGATGTCGATGGTCTTACGCACGCGCCGCACCCATTCCAGCGCGGCGATCAGCGCCACACTGTCGGCCACGGCCAGCCAGCGGCCCAGCGGCGGAACCGGCCCGCTTCCGCCACCGAGCGGCAGGCTCAGCCCCACGGAAAAACCGAAGGCAATGAACGAGACGCCCAGCGCACGGCTGGTCGGAGCGCGGAAATCCGCACCCAGGAAGGCGACGCCAATACCCAGGCCGACCAGGGCGACGAGCTGGCTGGGCAGCCACTCGACCGGGAAGTCGAGCATCACGGGCGCTCCGCGCCCTGCCGCGCTCGCCTGCGCGCCGCCCTCACGCCGGCACCGCGAACAGCGCCACGGGATCCGGAAACCCTTTCACCCGCAGCGGGTCGCGCGCCTCGAGCAGATGGGCGGGTGCCAGTTGCCGGGTGCGCGCGTCGATCAGGATCTCGGCGTGCGCCGCCTGCTCGCACAGGCGCGTCGCCAGGTTCACCGCCGCACCGACCGCGGTGTACTCGAGCGCAGCGGCGGAACCGATGACCCCGACCGTCACCGTGCCGCTGGCCACGCCGATGCCGATGCCGATGACCGCGCCGGAGCCGCTGGCGCCCCAGCCGCGCGCCCGTTCGACGCAGACGGCGCGGATGTGCTGCGCCATCTCGATGCCGCGGGCCGCGTGATCGGGAACCTCGATCGGCGCGCCCACCAGGATCAGGATCCCGTCGCCGGCGTAGTCCTTGATCGTGGCGCCGTAGGCGGCCACCACTTCGCCAACCACCTGGTAGTACTCGCGCAGCACGCGCAGTACGTCGCGCGAGGAGGCAGCGGCGGCATAGGGCGTGAATCCGCGCAGGTCGCAACTCACCACGGTGAGCTCGACCTGGTTCTCCTGCATGGCACGCGCAAGCCCGCGCTCGCCGACCAGCCGGGCCACGTCGGGCGACAGGAAGCGCGCCATGAACTGCCCGCGCTGGCCCTGCTCGATGTAGTAGCGCACCGAGCCGACCAGCAGGATGATCTCGCCGATCACGCCGCTGACCGCGGCCACGTCCAGCGGCAGCACGAAACCAGCCAGGAAGAAGGGCATCGCCGCCGCAATCGCCAGCACGCGGATCTTCTCGACGCGGTCGGGGCGACGATTGAGCAGCAGCAGGATGCCGGCATAGGCGGCCAGGGCGGAAAGATCGATGGGCGCGGCGAACAGCCAGAAGCGCCAATCGGTCATCGAGTCCGGCCGCTCTGCCGCCCGCATGAAGTACTCCAGGCGCAGGTCCGGTGCGGCGATGGACAGGATGCTGTACAGCATCGCGCTGCACTGCCCGAGGCGCAGGACCCGGTCGCCGGTGCGGGTGTTCATCCCGACCGCCGCCGGCAGGGTGCGCCGCACGCGCAGCACCCATTCGAGCATCGCGACCAGCGCCAGGGATTCCGGGACGGCGAGCCAGCCCGACCAGTCCGGCACCCGCTCCGAGAACTCGATCAGCGACACGTTCAGGAAGATCGCCACGCCGGTGGCCGCCAGCGCCAGCGCGAACGCCTGCGAGGTGCGCGAGCGCGCGTCGGCCGTGATGAAGGCCAGCGCCATGCCCAGCGCGATCAGCGACACCAGGGTGTGAAGCGAGATTTCGAACATGGGACGTTCGCATCGTGTCCGGTCGCGACTACGGTACCCGGCCGCGGGTCGGTCGTGGCGGGCTCATCGAGCCTGCGTGGTGCCGGTCAGCAGCCGCGGTCCGCGCACCGAGCGCCGCGCCCAGACAGTTGGCGGATTGGAGGCGGCGACCCCCCGGCAACCCCCTTTGCCGGCATCAGATCGTCGGCTCATTCGAGGTAATACCGTTAACAATAAGTGGCCTATCTCTGTTTGTTGCAAGGGTTTCTAACTTGTGCTGAAGTGTTTGCACTTCTAGCCAATGACTCACGCTCTTGCACACAGGCGCAGACGAGCCGAGCAAGTCCGATCGCATCCTCCAGCTTGCCGGCCAGCTCGGCGTGCTGCGGCCGAAGGACCTGGCCGGCGAAGGCATCCAGGCCGAGTACCTGCGCCGCGCCTGTGACAAGGGCGTGATCAAGAAAGTGGGGCGCGGCAGCTACGTGCTGTCGGAAAAGGAGGTCAATCCGGGCCTCGACCTGGCGCTGGTTGCGCGGGCGGTACCCAACGGCGTGATCTGCCTGCGCTCGGCGCTCGCCTTCCACAAGCTCGGCGAGGTTCCGCGCAATACCGTCGACGTGGCGATCGAACGCCGGGCGGCGCGCCCTCGCCTGGACTATCCGAAGCTGCGTGTCGCGCGTCTGGGCGGCCCCGCCTTCACCGAAGGGGTGGAGAAACACACGATCGAGGGCGTGAAGGTGCGCATCTACTCGCTGGAAAAAACCCTTGCCGACCTGTTCAAGTTCCGCAACAAGATCGGCCCGCACCTGGCCGTCGACGCGCTGCGCGCGGCGCTCGGTGCGCGTCGTGTGCGACGGGAGAAGCTCTGGCACTACGCCCGGCTGTGTCGAGTGGAGCGCGTGATCAGGCCCTACTTCGATGCGCTGGCCTGAATCCCGATGCGAATCCCTGCTTCCCTGCTCCTGCTTCTTCCGTTCTGCAATCCGGCGCTCGGACAACCAGAGCCGGAGGCGTTGCGCGGCCCTGCGCTGGCCCTGACCGAAGCCACCACGCTTGCGCACAAGCCGGAGGCGAAGCCCAAGACGCTGTGGGAAAGGCTGCGCCGCTGCGATGACGGTACCGATCGCTCGCACGGCTGGCTGCGCCACTTCGCCTCCAGCGACGGGCCGATCTCGCCGATGTTCGACGCGTCCTGCGACGTCGACTGGTTCGAGCCGATCTTCATCCTGCCCTACACCTACTCGCGTGATTTCGAGTCCCAGAAGACCGAGCTGCTGTTCAGCGTGAGCGCCAAGCTGCGCCCGCTCGGCCTGCCGGTCTATTTCGCGTATTCGCAGCGCAGTTTCTGGTCGGTATACGACTCCAAGCGATCGCGGCCGTTTCGCGAAACCGTCTACAACCCCGAGGTGTTCTACCGCTGGATGGCGCCGCCGGTAAAGGACAAGGCCTTCTTCTGGGGACTCGACGCCGGTTACGAGCACGAGTCCAACGGCCAGGACATCCCCGAGTCACGCTCCTGGGACCGGCTGTACGTCGCCCCGTTCTACGAGCGCGGCGCCACCGCCATCCAGCTCAAGCTCTGGTACCGGCTGCCGGAGGACGAGAAGAAGGACGATGACGACGCCAAGGGCGACGACAACCCCGACATCGACGACTACATGGGGTACGGCGAACTGCACGCGTTCCGGCGCTTCAACCCGGACGAACGCCTGCATGTGATGGCGCGTCTGCATCCCGGCACCGGCAAGGGCGCCATCCAGCTCGAATATGCCTGGCGCATCGGCGAAGGGGATCTGTTCTGGACCACCTACGTCTTCCACGGCTACGGCGAGAGCCTGACCGACTACAACGACTCGATCACGCGCGTCGGCATTGGTTTCGCGCTGGCACAGTGAAGCGGGCCCGGGCCCAGCTTCACACCACTTCCTTGTCTTCCTCTTCCTTGGGCGCCAGCAGGTCCTCGCGCTTGATCCCGAGCAGGATCGCCAGGCCGGTGGAGATATAGATCGAGGAGTAGGTCGCCACGATCACGCCGCACATCAGCGCCACCGAGAAGCTGTGCACGCTGGCCCCGCCGACGATCAGCAGCGCGCTGAGCACCAGCAGCGTGGTGAGGTGAGTGATGATCGACCGCAGCAGGGTCTGGTTGATCGACAGGTTGACCAGGTCGGTGATGGCGGCGCGGCGCTGGCCGAGCAGGTTCTCGCGCACGCGGTCATAGATGACCACGGTCTCGTTGTTGGAGTAGCCGATCAGGGCCAGGATGCCGCCCAGGGTGGTGAGGTCGAACTCCACCTGGAACAGCGACAGGAAGCCCAGCGTCATCAGCACGTCGTGCACCAGCGCCGCGACGCATCCGACCGAGAACTTCCATTCGAAGCGGAAGGCGATGTAGGCCATGATGCCCATGAAGGCGAACAGCATCGCCAGGCCGCCCTTTTCGGTCAGCTCCTCGCCCACCTGCGGCCCGACGAACTCGACCCGGCGCAGTTCGATGCCTTCGGCCTCGCTGCCCAGCGCGTCGAGGATCGCGGTGCTGACCTTGGACTGGTCGGCGTCCGCCGCCGGAGGAAGGCGGATCAGCACGTCCAGACTGGTGCCGAAGTACTGGACCACCGCGCGCTCGTAGCCACCCTTGCCCAGTGCGGCACGCACCTCGTCGAGCTCGACGGACTGCGGATAGTGCACCTCCACGAGCACGCCGCCGGTGAAGTCGATGCCGAAATTGAGCCCGCGGAAGGCCAGCAGCAGGATCACCGCGACGGTCAGGATCGACGACACCCACAGGCCCGTCTTGCGCTGGGCCATGAAGTTGATGTTCGGGACTTTGGCGAAGAATCTCATCGTCGTGCCCTTACCAGATCGGCAGATCAGTCATGCGTGTCCGCTTCGCGAACACCAGGTGGGACAGTGCGCGCGAACCCACGATCGCGGTGAACTGCGAGGCGAGGATGCCCAGCGTCAGGGTCACGGCGAAGCCCTTGACCGGACCGCTGCCGAAGACGAAGAGCACGACGGTGGCCACCAGCGTGGTCACGTTGGCGTCGGCAATGGTCAGGAAGGCACGGTCGTAGCCGGCCTCGATCGCCGCCAGCGGTTTCATGCCGCCGCGCAACTCCTCGCGTATGCGCTCATAGATCAGCACGTTGGCGTCCACCGCGATGCCCATGGTCAGCACGATGCCGGCGATGCCGGGCATCGACAGGGTGGCCTGCAGCAACGACAGGCCAGCGATCAGGATCAGCAGGTTCAGCGCCAGCGCCAGGATCGCGAAGACCCCGAACACGCGGTAGTAGAACACCATGAAGACGGCCACCAGGGCCAGGCCCAGCATGGCGGCCTCGAAACCGCGCCTGATGTTGTCCGCGCCCAGGCTCGGGCCGACGGTACGCTCTTCGACGATGTCCACCGGGGCCGCCAGGGCGCCGGCCTTGAGCAGCAACGCCAGATCGTGCGCTTCCTTGCTCTCCAGTCCGGTGGTCTGGAAGCGCTTGCCGAACACGCCGCGGATGCTGGCGATGGAGATGACTTCCTGGATGTCGCGGTGCTCGCGCACCGGCTCGCCCTTGGCGTTGTAGGTGGTCACCACCTGGCGTTCGCGGAACAGCACGGCCATCGGCTTGCCGACATTGTGGGTGGTGAACTCGAACATCTTCTTGGCACCACTGCCGTCCAGCGTGACGGACACGGCCGGCCGGCCGTTCTCGTCCACGGTGGGCTGGGCGTCGACCAGCTGCGAACCGGCGGCGATGACTTCCTTCTTGAGCAGGACCGGGCGCCGACCGTCGCGCGTGTAGTAGAGCTCGGTGCCCACCGGCGCCACGCCGCTGGCCGCCGCGACCTGGCCATCCTCCTCGGCGACGGCACGATATTCGAGCGTCGCGGTCGCGCCGAGCAGATCCTTCACCCGCGTGGTGTCCTGCACGCCCGGCAGCTGGACCACGATGCGATTGGCACCCTGGCGCTGCACCACCGGCTCGGCCACGCCGAGTTGGTTGACGCGGTTGCGCAGAGTGATCAGGTTCTGCTGCACCGCGAAGTCCTGGATGCGCTTGGCCTCGGCGTCGGTGATGCGAACGCGCAGGGTCTGGGCGGCGCCCGCATCGGTGGCAATCTGCAGTTCACGGTACTCGCCGACGATGAACTTGCGCGCCGCCTCGAACTTCTCGCGATCGGGGAAATCCAGCACGATGTCGCCACCGTCCTGGCGCCGGCCGGAATAGCGGATGTTCTGCTTGCGCAGCGCGGCAGGAATCTCCGTGAGGTAGTTCTCGATGGCTTTCTTGCGCACCTCGTCGACGTCGACCTCCAGCAGGAAGTGAACGCCGCCGCGCAGGTCCAGTCCCAGGGCCATGGGCTTGGCGCCGATGCTGCGCAGCCAGCCCGGCGTGCGCGGCGCCAGGTTCAGCGCCACCACGTAATCGTCGCCGAGCGCTTTCTTCAGCGCGTCGTTGGCCTTGAGCTGCTCTTCCTCGCTGCCGAAGCGCACCACCCACTGGCCGTTCTCCAGCGCGGCGGATTCGGCCGGTATCGCGGCGGCACCCAGCGCCGCTTCGATCTGTCCGCCGAAGTCTGCCGCCAGCGAATCACCCGTATCGCTCGAGATCTGAACCGCCGCCTGCTCGCCGAACAGGTTGGGCGCC
>CAMLNE010000142.1 GCA_946481265.1 uncultured Panacagrimonas sp.
ACTCTTTCCCTACACGACGCTCTTCCGATCTTTCGAGGCGTGCCAGCAGTTCGTTGAGCGCGCGTGTCAGCGGCTGCACCTCCTGCGGTACGCCTTCGGCCGCGATCGGGGCGAGCTGCCGGTGGCTGCGCGATTCCAGGCGGTCGGCGATGCGGCGCAGCGGCCGCAGGCCGAGCCGGATGCCGCGGCGGATGGCGAATGCCGCCACCGCGATCAGGACCAGCTGCGGGATCAGGGTGCTGAGCAGGATCACCCGCGCCAGGCCGCGGCGCTTTCGCGTGGTCTCCGCGACGCGGACCGTCACTTCCTCGCCGTAGTCCGCGGCGGGCAGGACCAGCACGGCGATCCGCACGTTGTGGCCATCCATGCGCGCGTTGTACAGGTCCGCGCTCCGGTAGCGATCAACGTCGCTGCCCACCTCCGGCAGGTTCGCGCGGCCGGCGATCAGGCCGCTGCGGGCGCCGGAAATGTTGAAGTAGGTGTTGTCGCTGACATCCCATTCGAACAGGCGCTGGGTCTGCGGCGGCATGTCCACCACCGGTCCCTGGTCGCTGGGATGGATTTCCAGCGCCAGCGAACTGACCGAGTCGAACAGCCAGCCGTCGTACACCGCATCGGCGAAGTACTGCGCCAGGCCGTAGGACGTGGCGCCGCTGATCAGAAAGAGGATCGCAAGAGGCCCGATCAGTCCGGCCAGGAGACTGCCGCCGAGACTCGGATTGCGACCCTCAGCTCGCGCCATCGACCTGCAGCAGGTACCCGAAGCCGCGCAGGGTGCGGATCACGCAGCCCGAATGCTCGATCTTGCGGCGCACACGATGAACGTAGAGCTCCGCGGCGTTCTCGGACAGGTCGGTGTCGCCGCCGCCGATCTGCTCCAGCAGCTGCCGCTTGCTGACCACGCAGCCATGACGCAGGAGCAGGCATTCGAGGACGGCGAACTCGCGCGGCGACAGATCCACGCCTTCCTCGCCGACATAGATGCGACGTTCGCCCAGCGACATGCGCAGGTCGCCGATCACCACGTCGTCGCCGCGTCGGGCGATGGCCCGACGGATGACCGCGCGGATGCGTGCTTCGAGTTCGTCGAGTTCGAACGGCTTGGCGATGTAGTCGTCGGCGCCCAGGTCGAGGCCACGCACGCGGTCTGCCGTCTCGTCGCGTGCGCTCAGGATCACGACCGGCGTATGGCACTCGGTTCGGCGAAGCTCGGTGAGCACCTGGGTGCCATCGATGTCCGGCAGGCCGAGATCCAGGACGATGCAGTCGTAGTTGCCGCTGCCGGCGGCCGCCAGGGCCGAGCTGCCGTCGACGCTGACGTCGACCAGGTTTCCGCTGCGTTGCAGCGCGCGCCGGAGGCTCTCGGCGATGGGGGGGTCATCCTCGACGACGAGCAGGTGCATGATCGGGCTTCGGCGCGCAGGGGGAGGCCGGATCCTAGCATCGGTCCGGATTTCGGCCTGAAAGCGGGCTGCAAGCCAGGCCCGGGTGCGGTGTGCGGCCGCGGCAACGGCGCGGCGCCATCGCGCGGCAGGGCAGCGATTACGGGTGTGCCGCCAGAAAACGGTTGCCCCGCCCGGTCGGCGCTGGTACATTTCGCGCCCTTTTTGCGGGGCGGCAGTGCCGTTCCGCGTCTCCATAGAGAGCGCGTCATGTCCAAAGTCTGCCAGGTCACCGGCAAGAAGCCTCTGGTCGGCAACACGGTGTCGCACGCCAACAACAGGCGTCGCCGCCGCTTCGAGCCGAATCTCCATACCCATCGTTTCTGGGTGGAGGCCGAGAAGAAGTTCGTCAAGCTGCGCGTGTCGCATCACGGCCTGCGCATCATCGACAAGCGGGGCGTCGAGGTCGTGCTCGCCGAGATCCGCGCTCGCGGCGTGAAGGTGTAAGCCATGGCCAAGGGAAAGAAGGACCGCGAGAAGATCAAGCTGGTGTCCACCGCCGACACGGGCTTCTACTACACGACCACCAAGAACAAGAAGAACACGCCGGACAAGTTCGAGTTCAAGAAGTACGACCCGGTCGTGCGCAAGCACGTCGTGTTCAAGGAAGCGAAGATCAAGTAGGCCATCCGGCCCGCCCGCAGCACGGCTGCGGGCGGCACGTGATGGTCAGGACGGGAGATGGCCTGTCCCGTACAGCAGGGCCGTAAAGGGCCTGCCGCACTGCAGCATCGAAAAAGCTTGCCGAGATCTCCCAAAGGAGTAGTCTCGCTTCCCCCGCCAAAAAGCGGGACGGATTGCCACCAGGATGTCGTATCGAACCGACACCCTGACCGAGTGAGAACAACGAGCAACGGAGCCGAACGAGGCCACCGGGGCCGAGCTGGAGAAGCAAAATCCCACGCCCGCGCAAGCGGGCGTTCTTGTTTCCGTTGACTTTCCGGATTCGGCGGCGCGCATGAACGACCTGCCCCCTCGACACAGTCATCACCGCAATCTCGAGCTGGCGCGGGCGCAGGTCATCGAGCTGCTGTCGCGCCAGGCCGTCGAGCGCGAACTGGTCAGCCGCAGCGAGGTCAGCGGCGGGCATTCGACCAAGCAGGACGTGGTCGCCCAGCTGGTGGCCCGCCAGCACCACGCCGCCCTCGACCAGCGCCTGGCCGGGTTCCACCCGGCCGACATCGCGTTCGTGCTGGAAAGCCTCGAGCCGGATGCGCGCGACCTGGCCTGGTCGCTGGTGCGGCCGGCCCGGCGCGGCGCGGTGCTGCTGGAGACCTCGGATGCGGTGCGACGGACCCTGGTCAGCGGCATGCCGCCCGACGAGGTGGCCGAGCTGGTCGGGCCGCTGGATCCCGAGGACATCGCCGAGCTGGTGGCCAGCCTGCCGGAAGCGGTGCGGGTAGCGGTCCTCGACAAGCTCGACAAGGCGGATCTCGCCGAGGTGCGCTCGGTGCTGTCCTTCCCCGAGGGCTCGGTCGGCGCGGCGATGGACCTGGATTTCATCGCGGTCCGCGAGGACGCCTCGCTGGAGGCCGTGCTGCGCCTGCTGCGCCGGCGCAGCGAGCTGCCCTCGCACACCAGCGAACTGATCGTGGTGGACCGCGGCAACCGCCTGCGCGGATTCCTGCCGATCGCGCGGCTGCTGCTGGGCGACCCGGACAGCGAGGTGGCCGACCAGATGTCACGCGATCCGGTCTTCTTCTTCACCGACGATCGCATGCAGGAAGCGGCCAGCGCCTTCGAGAAATACGACCTGGTGTCCGCACCGGTGGTGAACCTCCATGAGCAGGTGGTGGGCCGGCTCACCGTCGACGCGGTGGTCGACGAGATCGCCGAGCGCGCCCAGGCCGAAGGCCTGCGCAAGGTGGGTCTGTCCGGCGAGGACGAGGACATGTTCGCGCCCCTGCGCCGCGCCGCGCGGCGGCGCTGGCCCTGGCTCGCTGTAAACCTCGCCACGGCTTTCCTGGCCTCGCGTGTGATCGGCGCCTTCGAGCACACCATCGGCGCCCTGGTGGCCCTGGCCGCATTGATGCCGATCGTGGCCAGCATCGGCGGCAACTCGGGCAACCAGTCGGTCGCCCTGGTGGTCCGCGGCCTCGCATTGAACCAGCTCGGCCCGGTCCAGCTGCGGCGGGTCCTGGCGCGCGAGCTCGGCATCGCGGCGATCAACGGAATCGTCTGGGGTCTGGTATTGGGCCTGGCCACCCTCATTCTGTACGGGGACCCGCGCCTGGCCCTGGTCATCGCCACGGCCCTGTTGCTCAATCTGCTGGTGGCCGGACTGGTGGGCGTATGCGCACCGGCCGCGCTGCATCGTTTCGGGCGGGATCCGGTGATGGGGTCGAGCATCGTGCTGACGGCGACCACCGACAGCATGGGCTTCCTGATCTTCCTCGGGCTGGCGGCTGCATTCCTGGTCTGAGGCGGTGCCGGCCTACCGTTCGGTCGGGCCCCGCGGCAGGCCGGAATCTTCGTTGCGACCCCCTCTTTCATGCCGTAAGGTGCCGCCCCTTCATGACCAGCCCGACCCCCATTCGCGACCTGATTGCTGCGGGTGAACTGTTTCACCGGCGCGGTTGGGTGCCGGCCACGGGAGGCAATTTCTCGGCGCGACTGTCGCCGGAAAAGATGCTCATCACCGCCTCCGGCTGGCACAAGGGCGAACTGCGTGACGAGGCCTTCCTGGTGGCCGGCATGGATGGCCGGCCCGAGGACGCCAGCCAGAAGGCGTCGTACGAGACCCTGCTGCACTGCCAGCTCTACCGCTTCGACGCGCGGGTCGGCTCGGTGCTGCACACGCACTCGATCGCGAACACGGTGCTGTCACGCCAGCGTGAGAGCATCCGCTTGTCGGGTTACGAACTCTTGAAGCTGCTGCCAGGGATACAAACCCACGAGACGACGGTCGAAGTGCCCGTGTTCGAGAACGACCAGGACATCGCGCGGCTGTCGGCGCGGGTGGACGAGGCCATGAAGCGTCGTCCCGGCATGCCGGCCTACCTCATCTCGGGGCATGGCCTGTACGCCTGGGGTGATTCGGTGGCCCAGGCCCGGCACCGGGTCGAGGCGCTGGAGTTCATGTTCGAGTGCGAGCTGCATTCGAGGAATTGAGGATCCGGGCATGGCTTGCGTCCGGACCAGGGATGGAGAGAGAAGGAGAGAAAAATGAGCGAACTTCGCATCTATGACGAGACCCGCCCGCAGCAGGCGGAGCAGGTGTTCAACCGCTTCGAGGACATCCGCGATGCACTGGCCGGGATCGGCGTCGAGTTCGAGCGCTGGGAAGCGACCCGGGTGCTCGATGCCCAGGCCACCCAGGACGAGGTGATCGAGGCCTACCGTGAGTCGATCGACCGACTCATGAAGAAGTATGGTTTCCAGTCGGTGGACGTGATCAGCCTGCATGCGACCCACCCGCAGAAGGACGCGATGCGCGAGAAGTTCCTCAGCGAGCACACGCACGACGACTTCGAGACCCGTTTCTTCGTCGAGGGCGAGGGCCTGTTCAACATCCGCAAGGACGGCAAGGTCTACGCCACGCTGTGCACGCGCGGCGACCTGCTCAACCTGCCGGCGAACATCACCCACTGGTTCGATCTCGGGCCGGAGCCGCAGCTCAAGGCGATCCGCCTGTTCACCACGCCCGAGGGCTGGGTGGCGACATTCACCGGGGACCGGATCGCGGACCGCTTCCCGAAGCTCGAGGCGCCGCACTACCCGCTGCTGCACAAGGCAGCCTGAGCTTGGCCATCCGCGCGTTGGTCACCGACATCGAGGGCACCACCTCCTCGATCGACTTCGTGCACCAGACGCTGTTTCCGTACGCGAAGAAGCGCCTGCGCGCCTACCTGCGCGACCATGCGCACGACAGCGCCGTGCAGCGGGTGCTGACCGAGGTCCAGGACATCGAGCGGAAGCCCCTGTCCGTGGAGCAGGCGGCCGAGGTGCTGGAGCGCTGGATCGCCGAAGACCGCAAGCTCACGCCGCTCAAGACCTTGCAGGGCATGATCTGGGCCCAGGGCTACGCCGCCGGTGAACTCGAGGGTCACGTCTACGCGGACACGCCGCCGGCGCTGCGCCGTTGGCACGGGCAGGGTTTGAAGCTGTACGTCTACTCGTCTGGATCGGTCGAGGCGCAGAAGCTGATCTTCGGCCACACGCAGGCCGGTGACCTGACGCCGCTGTTCTCCGGCTATTTCGATACGCGCGTGGGCGGCAAGCGGGAAGCGGATTCCTACCGCGCAATCCTCGCCAGTATCGGCATGCCGGGCGACGAGGTGCTCTTCCTGTCGGACATCGGCGAGGAACTCGACGCGGCGCGCGAAGCCGGGATGCGCACCGTGCAGCTGCTGCGCGACGACAAGGCCAGGCCGTCCGCCGCGCACCAGCACGCCACGGATTTCACCAGGATCCTGTCATGACCCTGGCCGGGCGCCGCCCCGGCCCGGGTCCGGATGGAGGAAGAAGGATCCGCGACAGGGTGGAGGGCCTCACTTCACCGTCGACAGCAGCGCCTTCCAGTCCGTCGCCGGGTCACCGATCACCGCGAACAGCGGATTGAGCAGCGATTCCTTCTGGTTGTAGCGCAGGCGCGTGAAGCCCGGCAGGCGCAGCACCTGCGCGCCGGCCTGTTCGGCCACGCACTGGCCAGCCGCCGTATCCCACTCCGAGGTCGGCCCCGTACGCGGGTAGAGATCGGCACTGCCCTCGGCGACCTGGCAGAACTTCAGCGAGGAGCCGCGGCTCACGGCCTCGTGGGCTGGCGCCGCGGCGAGAAAGGCCTCGAGCGCCGCATCCTTGTGCGAACGGCTGACGACCAGGGCAGGCACCGCCGGGGCGGGGCGCGCGCGGATCACCTCGCGTCGGCCGTCCCGGATGCGCCAGGCGCCTGCGCCCTCGGCGGCCAGGTAGCTCAGTTCCAGCGCCGGCGCATGCACCACGCCCAGCACCGGCAGGCCATCGACGATCAGCGCGATGTTGACGGTGAAGTCGCCGTTGCGCTTGATGAATTCCTTGGTGCCGTCGAGCGGGTCGACCAGCCAGTAGCGGGACCAGGTGCACCGTGTCGCGTAGGGAATGTCGGCGGCCTCCTCGGACAGGACCGGCCAGATCACCGGCAGCCCGGCGAGGCTGGCCACGATGTGCTCGTGCGCGGCCAGGTCGGCCTGCGTCAGCGGAGAGGCGTCCTGCTTGTGCGTCACGCCCAGATCGTCCGACGCGTAGACCTTCATGATGCGCCGGCCGGCTTCCTGCGCGATGTCGAGGACGGGCTGCAGCAGGTCGGCGGGTTTCATGGGACAGGCGCTCGAAAGTGAGTCCGTATCATAGGCCGCATGAAATCCAACCGATCGCCGCTATCGAAGCCGGCACGCCTGGGCTTCCGTCGATGAGCGGCCGGCCTCCCGACTGGACGCGCGTGCGCTGGGTGTTGCTCGACATGGACGGCACCCTGCTCGACCTGGCCTTCGACAACTTCATCTGGCGCCAGGCGGTGCCCACCCGCTATGCGCAGGCACGCGGCATCGCGCTGGAGGACGCGCGCCGGGAACTGGAGCCGCGCTTCATGGCGGTGGCGCACACGCTGCCCTGGTACGACATGGATTACTGGAGCGAGGTCACCGGGGTCGACCTGGCCGCGCTTCACGACGAATTCCGCGATCGCATCCGCGTGCTCGACGGCACCGTGGCCTTCCTCGATGCGGTACGCGCCAGCGGCCGCCCGCTGTGGCTTGCCACCAATGCCCACCCCGACAGCTGGAAGCCCAAGCTCGCCCAGACCGGCCTGGCACATTACTTCGAGAACATCGTGTCCTCGCACGACATGCGGGCGCCCAAGGAGGACGCGCGCTACTGGATGAACCTGCGCGAACTGCATCCCTTCGAGCCGCAGGAGGCGCTGTTCGCGGATGACAGCCTGCCGGTGCTCGACTCCGCGCGTGCCTTCGGCATCGGCCAGATCGTGGCGATGCATCACCCGGACACGACGGCGCCGCGCAAGCACTTCGACGCCTACTACAGCGTGGCGCGCCTGAACGAGCTGCTGCCGCTGGGAGATTGAGCGCGCAGCCGGGCCAGCCCGCCGACGCTTCCCGATCGAAACGAAAGCCGCCAGCTAGGCCTGCGCGCGCGCCTTGACCTCGGCGGCGCGCAGCACGCTCGCCGGTGTGCCGCCGATGGACCAGTCCTCGGGCGGAATCGTCCAGCAGCCGCCGCGAACGGCGCCACGCTCGGCCCCGAGGATCTCGACGACCAGGTCCGTGAAGCCGGTCAGCAGGGCATGTCGTTCGGACTCCGGTCTTCCCAGCAGCGCAAGGAAGAAGAAGAACGGCGCCGATTTCCCGCCCTTGCTCATCGGCACGCCCGCCACCGCCACCATCGTGGGCTTGTGCAGGTGGATGACCACGCGGACCCGTTCGATCGGGCTCTTCAGGATGTCCGAGTAGAGCCGGCTCGATTCGACGAGCAGCCGTTCGCATTGCGCGTCGGTGTACTGGCCTTCGGTGAGGTGATATTCGAGGATGGGCACGACGGTCTCCTGCAAGGCCACGGGCCGACATGGCCCGGGCGTCGGAATTGGCGAAGCGAAACAGCAGGGCCGTCGTCCTGCGCGACGCGCAAGACCTATGGAACCGCCCTGCGCCGCCCCGCGTCCATGAACAGCGTGCTTCCGGCCAGCGCATTCGCCTCCGGCGCAAGCAGCGTCTCGACCGCCCACCCGATCTGATCGACCGTCGTGAACTCGCCGATCGCCGACTCCTTCCTCATCTGGCCCAGCACCTGGTCCAGGTCGAGGCCGTCGCGTGTTGCGCGCGCCGCGGCCAGGCGATGCAGGCGATCGGTGTCGGCGGGCCCCGGCGCGATCAGATGAGCGGTGATGCCGCGCGGACCGTAGGCCCAGGACATCTGTTTGACCAGGTTCGTCAGCGCCGCGTTGCCCACGCCCGCGGTCGCCGCGTAGGGGCTCGGCTCGGAGCCGTAATGTCCGCCGATCGCGATCAGGCGCGAACCCGCCGACAGCCGCGCGTCCACCGCGCGCACCAGGCGCAGCATGCCGCCAACCTTGATGTTCACCGCATCGACGACGGCTGCGGTCGGCGCCTCGAGCACGCCGCCCACCACCGCCACGCCGGGGCCGTGCACGACGACGCGCACCGGGCCGTCAGCGGCGGCGCGGATCGCCTCGATGGACGAGTCCGACGAGATGTCCGCCGCACACGCCACCACGTTCGGCGTCGACGCGACCAGCGCGGCGACCGCCTGCGCCGAGCGCGCGACCGCGACGACCTTCAGCCCGCGCGCGGCGAGCCGTCGGACGATGACCTGTCCCATCGCGCCGGTGGCGCCGACGACGACGGCGACTTCCTGTTCGACTGCGGCCATATCGGGCATCTACCGGAAAAGGCGGGGCCGACCGGCCCCGCGCCAGGGCGATCCAGCAGCGATGCTCAGGTCAGCACCTGCAGGAAGCTTTCGCGCACGACATTGTCATGCGAGAACGTCGCGTGCCCGGCATCGTCGGTGTCCCAGGTCAGGGTCGGCGTGTCCGGGTAGTGCACGTAGCCTTCGGCGAACACCTCGCAGCGATTGCCCGAGGGGTCGAAGAAATAGATCGTCGCGCCGCGCGTGATGCCATGGCGGTTCGGACCCACGTCGATGGGCACGCGGTACTTGCCGAGACGATCCGCGGCCTTCACGACGTCATGCGCGGACTCGAGCCAGAACGAGGTGTGGTGGTACTTGTTCTGCTCCGGCTGCAGCACGAACGCGATGTCGTGCGGCTTGGTCGAGCAGGTCAGGAACAGCGCCAGCGGCGTCTGCGATTCCTTTTCGACGAAGCGCTCCGACAGGTCGAAGTCGAACACTTCCATGAACAGGCGCGCGCTCTCCTGGATGTTCTGTCCGCCCAGCAGGATGTGGTCGACGCGATTGATGTGGCAGCCGCGCACGACGCCATCGTCCGGCGTCACGCCCGGGTTGAGCGTGGGCATCGTGTTGCCGATCTGCTCCTTCTCGGCGTAGAGGTGCATCGTGTGCCCAGTCGGCAGCACGAACTCCAGGCGCCGGCCGCTCTTGGGATACACACCGGCCTCGATGTGCTTCACCTTGAGGCCGAACTTCTCGATCTTCGGTTCCAGGTCCGTGAGCACCGCATCGGAACTGACCTTGAACGCGAAGTAGTCCATGCCCGGACGATCGGACGGGTTCAGGATGATGCTGTGATGGTCGTGCTCGTCCCAGCACTTGTAGTAGACCTTGCCGTCGGGGCCCTCCATCACCTCGTGAAGGCCCATGATCTCGTCGTAATGGCGACGCGCCTTTTTCATGTCCATCACGCGGATGCAGACCTCACCAACGCGAAGCAGTCCTCGCAAAGCCATGTCGATTCTCCAGTGATACCGCTTGTTCGCTCATTTCCGGCCGCGCGCTCGAAGGAGCGTCGGTCTGATGTCATCGCCGCCGCGGCGCGTTTTTCGCCGCGGCGTTATGTCCGATCGCTGCTGTCGTGGGCGGCGGCGGGCGCGCGCCACCGCGGGGCCCTGGAACCCCCCCGTTCCCGCCGCCCCCCACCCCCCGAGGCCAGTGTGTGCCCGGGGTGCGCGATGA
>CAMLNE010000143.1 GCA_946481265.1 uncultured Panacagrimonas sp.
TGCCACGCAGTAGACGAATCATGTTCACCACTGTCCCGACGGCCGGGGGCGCCGACATCGCCCGCGGCGTACGAGCCGCCTCCGGCCGCACGCGGTCACAGGCCCTGCTGCACCAGCCGTACGGCCAGGCGATGGGCCAGGCCAACCGTGCGCTGGAAGGCGACCTGTCGGGCGTCACCGAAAGCCTGGGGACGGCGTTCAACTCCACCCTGGTCGCCCTGCTGCTGTCGATCGTGCTGATGTTCCTGCTCTACCAGCTGCAGCAGCTGCAGGAGAAGCTGGTGCTCGACGCGCAGCGTGAATGCGAACAGCGCCTGATCCAGAACCTGCAGGCGCCGTCCTGATGCGCATCCTCGAACTCAACGACCGCGGCCTGCGCCTGTTCGAGGGCGAGCGCCTGCTGCTGGAGAGCGCGGGTACCGCCACGCTCGACGGCAAGACCCTGCTCACCGGCGAGGCAGCGCTGGCGCGCGCGCGCCTGGATCCGCGGCGCACGAATGACCGCTTCTGGTACCAGCTCGATGCCGCGCTTCCCGCGCCGCTGGGGCCGGCCCGTACCGCCGCCGACCTGGCGCATGCGCACCTCGCCTCGTTCGGCGATGTGCTCACCGCCGCGCCCCTGATGATCGCCGCCCCAGGCAGCTTCACGCCGGCCCAGCTCGGCGTCCTGCTGGGCCTGCTGCAGGCGCTGGGCGCGCGGGCGGTCGGGCTGGTCGACAGCGCGGTAGCCGCCGCCAGCAGCGTGGCGACTGCCGCGCGGGTTTTGCACCTGGACCTGCAGAACCACCGCTTCGTGTGCACCTGGATGGATGGCGAGACGGTGCTCGGGCGCACGCAGGTCGACGAGCTCAAGCCCGGCTTTGCGACCCTGCAGGACCGTTGCGCGACGGTGATCGCACAGGCCTTCGTCCGGCATGCGCGCTTCGATCCCCTGCATACCGCGGCCACCGAACAGACCTTGTACGACCAGCTGCCCGGCTGGATCGGGCGCCTGGCCGAGCGCAGCAGCCTGGTGCTCGAGCTGGTGGTCGGTGCCCGCACGCACCGCGTGAGCGTCGCCGCCGAGGCGCTCGAGCAGGCCCTGTCCGAACGCGTGGAGGAGCTGGCCGACGCGATCCTGCCCGAGGCGCGCGCGCGCGCCGCCGTCGTGCTGCTCGGCGATCGTGCCTCGCGCGTGCCGGGACTGGCCGAACGCCTGGGACCGGTCACCATCCTGGATCCGGCCGCGGTCGCACGCGGCGCGATGGAGCACGCGGAGCGTATCCACAGCGATGATCCCGAGCTGCCCTGGGTGACGCGTCTGCCGCGACGTCGGCCGTCGGATGCCGATGCGCCTGCGGAATCCCGTGCCACGCACGCACTGATCGGCAGCCGTGCGCGGCCGGTCCCGGTTGCCGGGCAGACGCAGGCCCTGGCGTCCTGGCTGGCCGGCGCCCCGGGCATGCTGCGCCACGACGCCGCCGGCCTGTGCCTCGAGCACGCATCTACCGCGGTCCGCATCAACGGCGAACCGGCGCCTGACCTGCAGGTCCTGCGTGCTGGGGATCGCATCGTGTTCGGCGCAAATGAAGTGCGCCTGATCGAGGTCGAGTAGACGGTGGCGGCCCGTCGCAGGCGGCGCGAGGTCGTCACGTCCGGCCTGTCCTTCCTCGACTGCATCTCCTGTGGCTTCGGCGCCGCGGTGCTGCTGTTCATGCTGGTCGACCATGCACGCATCGATCGCGATGCCTCGACCAACCACGAGCTCATCGCCCGCCTCGACGTCATCGAGGACCAGGTCCTCGACGGCAAGCAGGAGCTGCTGGCCCAGCGCGCCGCGCTGTCGCGCGACGTCGAGGCCAAGCAGACCGCGGAGCGCGATGCGCAGCGGCTGCGCGAGAAGATCGAGGCCCTGCGCGCCTCGATGCCGGAGGGCGACGACGCGGCGACGCGCCGCGATGCGAAGCTGCAGGAACTCCAGCAGGACCTACTCGCGCTGGAGACGCGCGTCGCCGCGATGCGCGCGGCAGCGCAGGATGCGTCGGCCAACGCCACGCGCACCGTCATCGGTGAAGGCGAACGCCAGTACCTGACCGGCCTGCGCGTCGACGGGCGGCACGCGCTGATCCTGGTCGACAGCTCGGCGAGCATGCTCGGCGAAACCATCGTCGAGGCGATCCGCCGTCGCAACATGAACGACGCGGCCAAGCTCGCCGCGCCGAAGTGGAAGCGCACGGTGGCCACCGTGGACTGGATCACCGCGCGCCTGGCGCCAGACGCGCAGTTCCAGCTGGTCGCCTTCGGCGAGAAGGCAGCTCCCGTGCTCGGCGGCGGCAGCGGCTGGATCGCCAACGAGGGCGGCCGTGGCGCCGACCGCGCGATGGCGGCATTCCGCAAGCGCGTGCCCGCCGGCGGAACCAGCCTGGTCAGCGCCTTCGAATTCGTACGCACGATGAGTCCGCGCCCCGACAGCGTCTACCTGATCACGGACGGACTGCCGACCCAGGGCGCCAAGCCGCGCGGTGGCGTCGTCAGCGGACGCGACCGGCTCAGGTATTTCGAGGAAGCCGTCCAGCGTCTGCCCGGCAAGGTGCCGGTCCATGTCGTGCTGTTGCCGATCGAGGGCGATCCGCGCGCGGCGGCGTCGTTCTGGCAGCTGGCCCGCGTGTCCGGCGGCGGGTTTCTCGAACCGGCGGCGGACTGGCCATGAGCCGCCGGCGCGATGTGGAGGTGTTCGGGCTGTCCTTCCTGGACTGCATCTGCTGCGGCTTCGGCGCGATCGTCCTGCTGCTGGTCCTGAGCAAGTCGGCGGAACCCACCATCAGCGAGCAGACCACCGAGACGCTCAGCGCACGCGAGGCGCAGCTGCGCCAGCTCGCCGAGGAGATCGCCGGCCAGCGCAAGGCGATGGAGGACGAGATCGCCGCCGCGCGCGAGGCGCTCGAAGCGGCGCAACGCACGCTGGCCGCGCTGCGCGTCAGCTCGGATGCGCTGGAAGAACGCACCGCCGAAACGAAATCGGAGACCCGGGTCACCCAGACCATCGAACAGCGCCTGGCGGCGGCCCGGCAGTCGCTCACCGAGGAGATGCGCCGACTGCAGGCGCAGGGCGTCAAGACCCGCCGGAACGCGCCGGTCGGCGGCATTCCGGTGGACAGCGAATACGTGGTGTTCGTGATCGACACCTCCGGCTCCATGCAGCGCTTCGCCTGGAACGCGATGCTGCGCACCATGGTCGAGATCCTGGACCTGTATCCGAAGGTCAAGGGCATCCAGGTGATGAGCGATGAAGGCGCCTACCTGTTCAATTCCTATCGCGGACAGTGGATCCCGGATACGCCGGGCCGGCGCAAGGCGACGATCGATGCGATGCGAAACTGGAAGGCCTTCTCGGATTCCAGCCCGGTGGAAGGCATCGAAGCCGCGATCCGCACCTTCGCCGCCCCGGACAAGCGGATCAGCGTCTACGTGATGGGCGACGACTTCACCGGCCCTTCCGCCGAGGCCGCCCTTGCGCGCATCCGCCGCGTCAATCCGAAGGATGCGCGCGGCGTTCCACGGGCACGCATCCACGCCATCGGATTTCCCACGCAATACGGGCCCGGCGGGGTCACCGCGACCGGCGTCCGCTTCGCCAACCTCATGCGTATCATGTGCCGGGAGAACGGCGGCGCGTTCGTGGGCCTGACCAGCAACAACTGAAGTGGGCCCGCGTCCGGGCAGTCGATGATCGGCGGGTGCAGCGGAGGCAGTCTTGGCGGAGACATCGGCCCATGCGGCAGACGAGGTCGCGACGATCCACCGTCGTCGATCACCCGTCTTCGTGCTCTCCCCCGCCCTCACCCTGTTCGCGCTGCTCCTGGGCGGATGCTCGACCCGGCCGGTCGTGCCGGCCACCGAATTTCCCGCGCCGGTCCTGCGGCCGATCCCGGTGGCGATGGGCCTGTACATGAGTCCGGCCTTCGTCGGTCATGTCCACCACGACCGGCCCCCGGCCGGCCCGCGCCAGGAGGTGTCGGTGGGACCGGCCTCGCGCGTCCTGTTCAACGAATTCCTCTCCGCCCAATTCGGCACGCTGTACACGATCGAACGCGAGCCCAGCGTGCAGACGCCCGCGCCCGGTGTGCAGGCGGTGCTGCAGCCGGTGGTGCAGGACGTGCAGATCGCGAATCCGACGAGCGACAAGCACCCGTTCCACGAAGCCTGGATCCGCTACCGCCTGCGCCTGCTCACGCCGCAGGGACAGGAGCTGACGAGCTGGGAGATCGCCGCCTACGGCAAGCGGCGGCAGACCACGATGGGCACCAGCAACGCCGGCCTGACCGCGGCGGTGCGCGACGCGATGCGCGATGCCGCCGCCGGCATGGCGCTGATCTTTCGCGACGGCAAGGGCTTTCGTGCGCGCCTGGCCGCGGCCGCAGCGGCGCCCACGCCATGATGCGCGCCGCGCCGCTCGCCTTGGTCGCGCTCGCCGGCCTGCTGCTGTCGGCCTGCGTGACGGCCAAGGTCGAACAGCTGCGCCAGACCGGGCGCAGCGTCACGCTGGGCAGCGGCGAATCCGTGGTGGTGCTCGGCCGGCGGCATCGCGGGGATCGCGAAACCGAGGCGAGCTTCAACGACTGCGTATCGGAATCGCTGCGCGAGCGCCGGCTGCCGCTGTACGCCGAGCAGACCTTCGTCGATGCGCTGTTTCCCTGGCTGGAGCCGCGCACCGCGCCGATGTCCTCCAATGGACTCGCCAAGCTGCTCGACGACCCCGCCATCGCCGCACGCGTGCGGGCCACCGGTGTGCGTTTCATGGTGTGGATCGACGGCCAGACGCAGGAGATCGACAGCGGCGGCAGCATGGGCTGCGCGATCTCGCCCGCCGGCGGCGGCTGCCTGGGCTTCGGCTGGTGGGAGAAGGAATCCAGGTACGAGGTCTCGGTCTGGGACGTCACCAACCGTTCGCCCGTCGGCAAGGTGAGCGTGAACGCCAGCGGCACCTCGTACATGCCCGCACTGATCATCCCGATCCCGATGATCGCGCGTACCGAGGCTGCCGCCTGCGAGGGCGCGGCCGACCAGATCGGCGAACTGCTGGCGCCTGCCCCGGCGTCGGTCGCCAAACCCCGGAGCTGAAATCGCGTGCGCCTGCCCACCATCGTCGTGCTGTTCGGCTACGCCGGCCTGATTCCCTTCTTCTTGGGCCCGGCCTGGATCGCGTTCTCGCCCGGCAACACGCCCGACGGGCTCGACACGGTGTGGATGAGCTACTGCACGCTGATTGCCTCGTTCATGGCCGGCTCGATGTGGGGTTTCTCGCTGCCCGCCTGCGAGGGCGACGCGGGCAAGGCAGGCCTGCTGATGACAATGCCTCTGGTGCTGCTGGCCTGGCTGGCCGCCGCGCTGCCCATTCATGCCGGGCTCGCGACGCTCGCACTGACCTTCGTGCTGCTGCTGGCCGCGGACTTCTGGCGCGAGCGCGTGCTCGGCACCGTCGGCGGTTACTTCGCGCTGCGCATCGTGCTCACCGTGGGCGTGCTGGTCGCCATCGCCTGGCGATACCTGCTGCCGGTCTGATCATGGGGCGGCTGGCAGCCGATCGCCGGCACTGCTGACTGGTGTTTGCCGGTCGGAACGGCCCAGACTTTGCTTGAGTCCTTACAGATCCCAAGCGAGGTGCCGACCATGCAGTCGCCTGATTTCGCCGCAGTAGGCTTGCAGCATTTCCAGCACAAGGATCTGCTGTTCCTGTTCGAGCATTTTCCCGTCGCCGGCGTCGATCCGGTGGAAGCCGTGCGACGCGTGCACGAGCAGCCGCTGATGCTCGAATCCATCCTGGAATCGCGCTACGTGCACGATGCCCTGATGGACCAGCGCGCACGCTGGCTGGACGTCTCGCCGCAACTGTTCTTCGACGTCATGCTGCGACGCGCGATACCCGGGCCGCGCGACCGCCTGGAACGGCAGACCATCCACTACCTGGCCAACCTGCTGGGCCTGTTCACGCGCACCGAGCGCGTCTACCGCCTGCAGCAGGGCGACGCCGCGCACTACGAATACCTCGCCGACCTGGTGCGCGAAGGCATGGAGTCGGGGCCCGAACGGCGCTTCCTGGTCAATGCGCACATCGGCAACTACGCGCTGTACCTGTCGGGTATCTGCGCGCCCTGGGTCGAATACCGGCGGGACTTCAAGCGCCGACCGGTGTCGCTGGAGTTCTACAAGCGCATGGGCTGCAGTCACTACGCCAGCGCGGCGGGCAGCAGCCAGGCGCAGGAGTTCGGACTGCGCGAGATATTCCGCCACCTGGCGGGACGCTTCGAACATTTCCGTGCGGGCCTGCGCCGGCTGGCCGAGGACGTCTTTCCGGCGCATCGCATCGCGACGCCCTGAGCGCCGCGATCCGCCGGCAGCCGGCGATCGCGGTGCAGATCGCGCTCGGGTGGGCGCGCGCGGCGGCTCGTGCGAGGCTAGGCGGACGTGTTCATTTCGAAGGCGCCATGACCTACCAGAACCTGCTGCTCGACGTCGCCGACGGCGTCGCCACCCTGAGCCTGAACCGGCCTGCCTCGCGCAACGCGTTCAACCCGGACCTGCTGCGCGAGCTGCGCGCGGCACTGGCCGAGGTGGCCGCCCGTCGCGACATCCGCTGCCTGCTGCTCACCGGAAAGGGCGCGAGCTTCTGCGCCGGCGCCGATCTCGCCCTGCAGGTTGGTGGTGACCGCCAGGCGATCGCCAGGGCCGGCGCGCAGCAGCAGCGCGACTGGATCAACACCATCGTCACGGATCTGGGTGCCCTGCCCTTTCCCAGCATCGCGGCGGTCAATGGCAGCGCGGCCGGTGCCGGCGCCAGCTTGGCGCTGGCCTGCGACGTGGTGATCGCAGCGCGCTCGAGCTTCTTCCTGTTCCCGTTCATGCCGCGCCTGGGCATCGTGCCGGACATGGGCGCGACCTGGTTCCTGCCGCGCCTGATCGGCAAGGCGCGTGCGATGGCGCTGTCGCTGATCGGCGATCGCCTGCCGGCCGAACAGGCGGCCGAGTGGGGCCTGGTCTGGCGCTGCGTCGATGACACCACGCTGATGGACGAGGCGCGCGCGCTGGCCGGCCGGCTCGCGCGTGGCCCCGCCCATGCGGCGCCCGAGCTGCGGCGCGCGTTCGCGGTCGCCGAAGATCACGACCTGGTCGCGCAGCTCGACTACGAGGCCCAGCGCCAGTCCGAGCTGCTCGCCCGCGACGAGTTCGACGAGGGCGTGCGCTCCTTCCTGGAAAAGCGCGAGCCGCGCTTCCCGCCCCGCGGCTAGGCGGGTTCCTGGCACAGGTGGCGCGGACCGGGCCGGGAAGATCCTGAACCCGGACGGCGATGTGTGCGTGGCGACCGCGCGCCCGGGCGCAGCCTTGAGCCCGCTCCAATCAGGATGGATTCCTGCAAAGGGCGTGCGCCTGCACGGACGGCGCAGGCGCAAGCCTGGACATTACCGGCGACTTCGCAGGATCCTCGGCCACCTGTTTTCCGATCCGGACTTCCATGGACAAGCCCCTCGTTGCCGCACCGAGCAAGGACGAATGCAATCTCGCGATGCTGGCGCATCTGCTTGGCATCTTCACCAGTTTCGTCGGCGCCCTGATCATCTGGCTGGTCAAGAAGAACGATTCACCCTTCATCGCGCAGGAAGGCGCCGAGGCGCTCAACTTCCAGATCACCATCGCCCTGGGCTGGGTGGTGGCGATGATGCTGTCGGTGATCCTGGTCGGCTTCCTGCTCTACCCGGTGCTGCTGCTGGTGAACCTGATCTTCTGCATCCTGGCCGCGGTGTCGGCCTCCAAGGGAGAGCCGTACCGCTATCCGTTCACCTTGCGGCTGGTGCGCTAAGGCGGGTCGACGCCACGTCGCCGCTGCGCGACGCGGCCAGTCTGATGACGCGCGCGCCGGTGCAGGTCTGAGGATCGGCTGCGCCCGGCATTGCATGCGCGCGCCTTGCCCGGAACCTCAGGATTCATCCGGCCAGCACTTCGTCGAACCGGGTGAGCTTGAGCCGCGGGCGAGATATCCGGGCACCTTCCCGTCGCTCGTGCGCATCGATGGCCTGCCACTGGGAATAGGTGCTCAGCGACGGGCAACGCGCGGAAATCTCGCCAAGCGCACGGTCGGCAGCCAGGGTTCCTGCGCGCGGCAAGGCGCCGGCTTCGGCGTCGGCGATGAGGGTGTGCACGCAGTCCCTTGCGCATTTCTTGTTGCTGCCGATGATTCCCTGCGGCCCCCGCCGAATCCAGCCGGTGACGAACGCGCCAGGCAGGACAGCGCCCTCGACCATGACGCGACCGTCCTGGCTGGGGATGACCCCGCGCGCCTCGTCGAAGGGCAGCCCGGGAATCGCGCGCCCGCGATAGCCGACGGCCGCCAGCACAAGACCGGTCTCCAGCGATTCGGTCGCCGACGCGGCCGCGGCTGAGGCGACTTTCAGTCCTTCCACCTTGTCGCTGCCCAGCAGCGAAACCGGGATGGTGTGGAAGCGCAACACGATCCGACGGCTGCCGCGCCGGTTGCGGGTGCACAAGTGCTTCAGGATCCGCATCTTCAATCCCGCATCGGCGCCCGCCTCCAGCACGGACCTCGCCGCGTCGCAGTCCTCGACCACGATCTCGGTGTCGTCCAGCTCGCCAAGCTCCTCGAGTTCGGGGAAATGGAAAGCCGCATGTTCCGGTCCGCGGCGACCGAGGATGACGACTTCCCGGATCCGGCTTTTCGCCAGGGCGTCCAGGGCGTGGGCGGCGATGTCGGTTCTGCGCAGCGCCTCGACCGGCTTGAGCAGGATGCGCGCAACGTCCATCGAGACGTTCCCGTTGCCCACGATCACGGCCCGATCGGTATCCAGTTCGGGATCGAGATCGCTGAAATCGGGATGGCCGTTGTACCAGCCGACGAAACGTCGGGCCGGAATGCTGCCGGCAAGATCCTCCCCCGGGATGCCCAGGCGTCGTTCGCCATCGGCGCCGACTGCGTAGACCACGGCGTCGTACCAGCGCGCCAGATCCTCGATCTTCACCGCGTCGCCGACCGCAACGTTTCCGATGAACCGGAAGCCGGGGCGATGGGCAATTGCGTCATAGAGCCGGCTCATCTTCTTCTTGTCCGGATGGTCCGGCGCAACGCCGCCCCGGATCAGTCCCCACGGTGTCGGCAAGCGGTCGATGACATCCACTTCGACCGGCATGTTGACCCGCTTGACCAGGCGACCCGATGTGAACGTGCCCCCGGCGTTTTCCAGGAGATGCCCCGCCGCATACATTCCCGAAGGGCCACTGCCGACGATGGCGACCCGCAGCGCACGATCTTCAGGCATCGGCGGCCACCGTGGCGGGGTCCTGGAAATGGTCCGCGTTGATCTGCGCGTAGTGCGCCCATTTCGCCGGCAATCGGTCGCGCGCGAAGATGGCGGTCACCGGGCACGCCTCCTCACAGGCCCCGCAGTCGACGCACCGGGTCGGGTCGATGTAGAGCTGCGCGGCGGTCGCAAATTCGGTCTCGTCGGGCATGGGATGGATGCAGTCGACGGGACAGACCTCCACACAGGAGTAGTCCGCCACGCAGGGCGCTGCGACGACGTAGGTCATGCCGCGGCCTCCACCTGGCGCAGGGATCTGATCCGGACCGCGATACCGTTGACGGACGCGTTACCGCTGGGGCGATCGGTGGATTCGATGCTGTTGCTGGTGAGCTCGTTGTAGCCGGCGCCACCGATTGCCACGGCACGCTTCCAACTCCCCTTGTGGCCCCATCCATGTGGCAGTGCGACGCTTCCCGGCATCATCTCGTCGCTCACGCGAGCGGCCGGAATCCTGATCCGACCGTGGGCCGAGACGATCTCGACCGGATCACCATCCTCGATGCCAAACCTTGCGGCATCGTCCGGGTGGATGCGCAGGCGCTGCACGCGGTCACCGATGATCAGCTTGGGGATGTTGTGCAGCCAGGTGTTCTGTGTGCGCAGCTCCCGCAGGCTGATCAGGCTCAAGGGATAGCCCGCATCCACCGCCGTGTCCGATGCGAGCAGGCGCGCCATCTCGTCGCGGATCACG
>CAMLNE010000144.1 GCA_946481265.1 uncultured Panacagrimonas sp.
AAACGAGGCATCCGAGGCGATCCAAGCACCCATAATTCGGATTTCTTATCGGCTTCGGGCGCCAGCCACCAGGTAAATCAGAGAATCCCAAGTGCTGGGATTCGCTCGACGATGGCCGCGCCCGCTTCTCCGCGCACACCGCCTTCGACGATCCGCTCTGCCCGCCGGACTCGCCCCCGCGGCAGAGCATCGAGGTGCGCACCCTGGTGATGTGGTAGCGCGGGTCGCCGCCCGGCTTGCGCCGGCCCTCAGATCCCGCGGAATGTCGCGAACTGCTCCAGCGGCAGGCGCCGCGTGCGCAGCCGGTTGACCGGCGCGTCCGGGTCGGCATGGCCGATCGCCATGCCGCAGAACAGCATCAGTTCCTCCGGCGGCTGCAGGAAGTCCCCGATCGTCTTGGGGTAGACCGACCAGCACTCCTGCGCGCAGGAATGCAGGCCGCGCTCGCGCAGGAGCAGCATCAAGGTCTGCAGATACATGCCCAGGTCCGACCACTGCGGCGCGCCCATGCGCCGGTCGACGTAGCAGAACAGCGCCGCGGGCGCATCGAAGAACTGGAAGTTGCGCGCGAACTGGCGCAGGCGACCCGGCTTGTCCGTGCGCGGCGTGCCGAGCAGCGCGTACATCTCCTCGCCGACGACGTAGCGCTCAGTCCGGTACGGCTCCCACAGGTCCGGAGGATAGATCTCGTACTCGGTGGGCTCGCTGGTCGGGCCGGTCGCCAGGCGCTCGCGCATGCAGCGCTTGAGATCGGCCAGCGTGTCGCCGCCCAGCACGAACAGGCGCCAGGGCTGGAGATTGCCGCCCGAGGCGGAGCGAGCGGCGAGTTCGACCACCTCGCGCAGGACCTGGCCGGAGACCGGGGTGTCCAGGAAGGCGCGCACGCTGCGACGGGAATTGACGGCTTCGGTGACGTTCAAGCGGGCTCCGGTGCACTCGGGATCGGGGCCGGGAGCCTAGCCCGCCCCGGTCCACGGGGTCGACCGCAAAGCGGGGTGCACCGGACCCGCGTTGCGTGCGCGGCGATGCCCGCCATCCAGTCAACGTAAAATCGCGCGCTCGCCGTCCTGTCCTGCTGTCCGATGTCCAACAATGCGCTGTCCGTTGCCGAAACCGCGCTCGCCCTGCACGCGGTCGAGACCGCCCTGGCCCGCGGTCAGCCGCTGCTGGCCATCGCCGGCAACGAGCAGCAGGCCTATCGCATCGAATCCACCCTGCGTTTCTTTGCCTCCGGCCGTCTCCCCGTGCTGCACCTGCCGGACAACGAGACGCTTCCGTACGACCCGTTCTCGCCGCACCAGGAACTGCTGTCGGACCGCATGGCCGCGCTCAACGCGCTGCCGGCGCTGACGCAGGGCATCGTGCTGATCACCGCCGATGCCCTGATCCAGCGCCTGCCGCCACGCAGCTTCCTGGATGCGCGCTCGCTCAACGTCAGCACCGGGCAGAAGCTCGATCCGCTCGCATTCCGCGAGCGCCTGGTCGCGGCCGGCTATGCCGCGGTCGGCGAGGTGCAGACCCAGGGTGAGTTCGCCGTGCGCGGCGCGCTGATCGATCTCTACCCGATGGGCTCGGACGAGGCCTATCGCCTCGACCTGTTCGACGACGAGATCGAGTCGATCCGCACCTTCGATCCGGAAACCCAGCGCTCCACCGACAAGGTGGAATCCGTGCGCCTGCTGCCGGCGCGCGAGTTTCCCACCGACAAGGAAGGCATCGAGACCTTCCGTCGCCGCTACCGCGAATATTTCCCCGGCGACCCGGCGCGCTCGCGCATCTATGCCGAGATGAGCCGCGGCTTCGCGCCTGCCGGCATCGAGGCCTGGTTGCCGCTGTTCTTCACGCAGACCGCAACCCTGCTCGATTACCTGCCGGCGCAGGCCTGCGCGCTGCCGCTGGCGGACCTCGGCACGGCGCTGGCCGCGGACTGGACGCAGATCGAGGATCGGTTCGAGCGCCTGCGCGGCGACATCGAGCGCCCGCTGATGCGGCCGGCCGACCTGTTCCTGGAGCCTCGCGCGGCGCTGGAGATGCTGGAGGACACGGTGGGCACGGGCCTGCTGGCGATCTCCTCCCCGGCGGTCGTGGGCAGTCCGGCGCCGACCGGCGCCGATGCGATCCGCGCGCTGCTGCGCGAGACCCCCAGCCGCGTGCTGTTCGTCGCCGAGTCCGCCGGCCGGCGCGAGGCCCTGCTCGGCTGGCTCAAGCCGCTGGGCATCCTGCCGCGCGTCCACCCGGACTGGGCCTCCTTCGTCAGCGACCAGAACCGCTACGGCATCACGCTGGCCCCCCTGCAGGACGGGCTGCTGCTCGACACGCAGGGCCTCGCGCTGATCACCGAGTCGCAGGTCTTCGGCCAGCGCGCGCCGGTCGAGTCGCGCAAGCGCGCGCCGCGGATCCGCGATCCCGAGACCATCCTGCGTGACCTGTCCGCACTCGACATCGGCTCGCCGGTGGTGCACGTCCAGCACGGCGTCGGCCGCTATCGCGGGCTTCAGCGCCTGGAGGCCGGCGGCGTCGAGGCCGAGTACCTGGTGCTCGAATACGCTCCTCGCAGCGGCTCGACCCAGCCCGACAAGCTCTACGTGCCGGTCGGCAGCCTGCAGCTGATCCACCGCTATACCGGCAGCGAGGAACAGTCCGCCCCCCTGCACAGCCTGGGCACCGATCGCTGGAACCGGGTGCAGGCCAAGGCGCGCGAGAAGGCCAACGACGTGGCCGCCGAACTGCTGCAGATCCAGGCGCGGCGCGCGGCCAAGCAGGGCGTGGCCATCGACATCGTCGACGAGGACTATCGGCGCTTCTGCGAGGGCTTCCCGTTCACGACCACGGTCGACCAGCAGAAGGCGATCGACGCCGTGCTCGCCGACCTGGCAAGCGAGCGGCCGATGGATCGCGTGGTCTGCGGCGACGTCGGCTTCGGCAAGACCGAGGTCGCGTTGCGTGCGTGCTTCGTGATGGCGCGTGCCGGCAAGCAGGTGTGCCTGCTCGCGCCCACCACGCTGCTGGCGCAGCAGCACGAGAAGAATTTCCGCGACCGCCTCGCCGACTGGCCGATCCGCGTCGGCGCGCTGTCCCGCATGCGCACGGCCAAGGAGCAGACCGCGGCGCTCAAGGAGCTCGAGGAAGGCAAGCTCGACATCGTCATTGGCACGCATCGCCTGCTGCAGCCGGACGTCAAGTTCAAGAATCTCGGGCTGGTCGTCGTCGACGAGGAGCATCGCTTCGGCGTGCGTCACAAGGAACGCCTGAAGAACCTGCGCGCCGAAGTCGACCTGCTCACGCTCACGGCGACGCCGATCCCGCGCACGCTGAACATGAGCCTGTCCGGCCTGCGCGACATGTCGATCATCGCCACGCCGCCGGCCTCGCGCATCGCGATCAAGACCTTCGTCGCCGAGTGGGACCGGAATCTGGTGATCGAGGCCTGCCAGCGCGAGCTGCGCCGCGGCGGACAGATCTATTTCCTGCACAACGAGGTCGCGGACATGGAGAAGTTCGCGCGCGACGTGCAGGAGATGGTGCCCGAGGGACGCGTGCGATTCGCCCACGGGCAGATGCGCGAACGCCAGCTCGAGCAGGTCATGCTCGACTTCTACCATCAGCGCTTCGACATCCTGGTGTGCTCGACGATCATCGAGTCGGGCATCGACGTGCCGACCGCCAACACCATCCTGATCGACCGCGCGGATCACCTGGGCCTGGCCCAGCTGCACCAGCTGCGCGGCCGCGTGGGCCGCTCCCATCACCGCGCCTACGCCTACCTGCTGGTGCCGTCCAAGCGCGCGCTCAGCGTCGATGCGCAGAAGCGCCTGGACGCGATCGAGACGCTCGGTGATCTCGGCTCGGGCTTCGCGCTGGCCACGCACGATCTCGAGATCCGTGGCGCCGGCGAGCTGCTCGGCGAGGACCAGTCGGGCCAGATCGAGGAAGTGGGCTTCACGATGTACGCCGAGCTGCTGGCGCGCGCGGTCAAGGCGATCCAGCGCGGCCGGCTGGACGACGCACCGTTCGGCGCCGCGGCCTGCGAGGTCGACCTGGGCGTCTCCGCGCTGATCCCGGACGACTACGTCCCCGACGTGCACATGCGCCTGGTGCTCTACAAGCGCGCCTCCGAGGCCGCCGACGCGCCGGCGCTGGACGAGCTCAAGATCGAGATGATCGATCGCTTCGGCCTGCTGCCACGCCAGGCCGAGGCGCTGCTCGAGGCTGCGCGCGTGCGGATCGCCGGGCAGGAACTGGGCCTGACCAAGGTGCGTGCCGGCAGCCGCAGCGCGGTGCTCGATTTCGGGCCGGAACCGAAGATCGAGACGCCGCGGCTGATCCGCCTGATCCAGCAGCAGCCGAAGATTTACAAGCTCGAGGGCCAGAAGCGCCTGCACATCAACGCCGTGCTCGATCCGCCGGAAGGACGCGCCGAGCAGATGCTGAACCTGCTGGCGGCGCTCAAGCCCAAGGCGACCGCCTGAAAGCCGCGCGCGTGGACATGCAGCGCATGTTTGACCCGGCAACACCCGGTATCGAGCCTGCTCGCCGCCGCGAGGGCCGACCGCTACCCTAGCCCGTTCGCATCACGCCTCTGACGCCACGAAATGAAGCGCGCTTTTCCGTCGACATTCGCCGCCGGCCTGCTGGCGCTGGCCCTGGTCACCACCAGCACCTGCGCCCAGGCCGAGACTTGGCGCGTGGACCTGATCGTGTTCCGCTTCCTGAGCAGCATCGAGGAAAAGGGTCGCCTGCCGCAGGCGCCGAGCCTGCACAAGGCCATCGAGCTCGACGACGTGAACGCGCTCAGCGCCGCCGGCATCACGGTGCTGCCGGAAGCCGAGTTCGCACTGAACGACGAGTGGGCGCGGCTCAAGGCCAGTCCGCAGTTCCGGCCGCTGGTGAAGCTGGCCTGGACGCAGAACGATCCACCGCCTGCCGAGGGCCCGCGCCTGCATGTGATCAGTGGCGCGACGATCAGGCTCAGGGACGAGGCCGGCCTGGGAGAACGCGAGTTCCGCGAAGTGGACGGCAGCGTCGCCCTCCACCTGGGTCGCTACCTGCACCTCGACACGGCGCTGATCTTCACCTCGTCCGGCGAGGAGCCGCAGTCCTGGCTGCTCGAAGAGTCGCGCAAGATGCGCAGCGACGAGATGCATCACCTCGACAGCCCACGCCTGGGCGTGCTGGCCCGCGTCGGCAAGTGGGGCCCCGGCCTGACTTCCACCGTCCCCGCGACGAGCCCTTGAGACGGGCCGGGTCGACCCGGCCGGATCGGCGCCACGGGCGCGCCTCCTTCCACCGTGTGCGGCCACCTGGTCCGCCCGAGCCCGTGGACGTTTATATGTCCTTTCGATCTATTTGATTGAAAAATTTTTAGCTTCTTTGCATATATATCGGCTCGCTAATTCTTTTGAGGACTTAGAAACCACAGACAAAATGCCGGCCACTTCTAACCGATACGCCGTGGAGGCAATGCTGTGGAACACATTGAGGAATGGGGGATTGGGGCGTTTCGCCCGAAAGCGTCGCGACTGGCGCAGACGTTGCTCGTGAGTGCCCTCATCGGCGTGCCGGTGGCCGCATCGGCGCAGCAGGCCAGCATCGGGGAGCTCGACCAGCGCATCCGCATCCTGGAGCGTCAGCTCGAGATCCAGAAGGCCGACGCCGAGTCCAGGGCCAGGTCGGCGACCAGCACCTCGTTCGGTGAGAAGGGCCTGTCGGTCAAGACAGGGGACTTCGAGTTCCGGTTCAAGGGCCTGGTGCAGGCCGACGTGCGCATCTTCCTGGACGACCAGGCGCCGCGTTCCAACGACTGCTTCCTGTTCCGGCGCATCCGGCCGATCTTCGAGGGCACGTTCGGCAAGTGGGTCGGCTTTCGCCTGACCCCCGAGTTCGCGGGCAACGGCTCGGGTGAGGCCGCGCGCATCATCGACGCCTACATCGACCTGAAATTCGACCCCGCGGCGACCCTGCGCGTGGGCAAGGTCAAGGGACCGGTCAGCCTCGAGCGCCTGCAGTCCGGCGGCGCGACCAGCTTCGTCGAGCGCGGCTTCCCGACCGAGCTGGCACCCAGCCGCGATCTCGGCATCCAGCTGCAGGGCAAGCTGTTTGCGCAGACGGTCGACTACACGCTGGGCTACTACAACGGCACGGCCGACGGCCGCGACATCACCGGCTCCGACACCGACAACCGCAAGGAAGTGGGCGCGCGCCTGTTCTTCGAGCCGTTCCGCAACGGCTCGGGCGTGCTCAAGGGCCTGGGCTTCGGCGTGGGCAGCAGCTTCGGCACCAAGGACCAGGGCAGCACCGCCAACGCCAGCAGCAACTTCCTGCCGCGCTATCGCTCGCCCGGTCAGCAGACGTTCTTCTCCTACGCGAGCACCGTGTTCGCCGACGGCGAGCACCGGCGCATCTCGCCGCAGGCCTACTTCTACCGCGACCGCTTCGGCCTGCTTGGCGAATACATCCGTTCCGAGCAGAAGCTGACGGATACCGCGAGCGGCACGAGCGAGCGGCTGGAGAACACGGCCTGGCAGGTCGTCTCCACCTGGGTGCTCAGCGGCGAGGACGCGAGCTTCCGCGGCGTGACCCGACCTTCGGCGCCGTTCACCCTCGGCGGCCCGGGCTGGGGCGCGTTCGAGGTGGCCGCACGCTACGGTGAACTGGAGATCGACAAGGACACGTTCGACGCCGGTTTCGCCAATTCGGCGACCTCGGCAAGCAAAGCCCGGTCCTACGGCATCGGCCTGAACTGGTATCTGAGCTCCAATCTCAAGCTCGCCACCAACTTCCAGCAGACCCGGTTCGATGACGGCGCCGCAGGCGGCGACCGCGAGGACGAAAAGCTGGTGTTCACCCGCCTGCAGCTTGCGTTCTAGACCCGCGACCCCTTACGGCCGATATCGCCGCACACGCACAATCCATTTCAGGATCTCCTCGAAAAGCCTTCGCCATGATCATCAAGTCCTATTTCAAGCCGCTTCTCCTGGCCGCCGCCCTGTCCGGCGCGGCGTTCGGCGCGCACGCCGCCAGCGTCGAGCTTCTCAATGTCAGCTACGACCCCACCCGCGAGCTCTACAAGGAGTTCAACGAAGTGTTCGCCAAGCACTGGAAGGAGCAGACCGGCGACAGCGTCCGTGTCATGCAGTCGCACGGCGGCTCCGGCAAGCAGGCACGCTCGGTGATCGACGGCCTGGGCGCCGACGTGGTGACACTGGCACTGGCCAGCGACATCGACGCCATCGTCAAGAACGCAAAGCTGCTGCCGGCGGACTGGCAGCAGCGCCTGCCCAACAACAGCTCTCCCTACACCTCGACCATCGTGCTGCTGGTGCGCAAGGGCAATCCCAAGGGCATCAAGGACTGGAGCGACCTGATCAAGCCCGGCGTCTCGGTGATCACACCCAATCCGAAGACCTCGGGCGGTGCACGCTGGAACTACCTGGCCGCCTATGCCTGGGCCAGCAAGGCCTACGGCAGCGACGGGAAGGCGCGCGAATTCCTCGGCAAGCTGTACAAGAACGTGCCCGTGCTGGACTCCGGCGCGCGCGGTTCGACCACCACCTTCGTGCAGCGCGGCATCGGCGACGTCTTCATCTCCTGGGAAAACGAGGCCTTCCTCGCGGTCGAGGAATTCGGCAAGGACAAGTTCGAGATCGTGGTGCCCTCGTTGTCGATCCTCGCCGAGCCGCCGGTGGCCGTGGTCGACAAGATCGTGGACAAGCACGGCACGCGCAAGCTTGCCGAGGCCTACCTGAAGTTCCTGTACACGCCGGAAGGCCAGGACATCGCGGGCAAGCATCACTATCGCCCGAGCGATCCGGCGGTCGCCGCCCGGTACGCGACCAAGTACGCGGAACTCGAACTGGTCGGCATCGACGACTTCGGCGGCTGGGCCAAGGCGCAGCCCGAGCACTTCGGTGACGGCGGCGTGTTCGACCAGATCTACGGCATCAAGTAGCGGCCGGGATTCTTCCGCCGGGACCGGCCCGGGAGGCGCGCCGCGCATTCGACGTCAGGCGCGCCCCATCGCATCGCGGCGGCAGTCCGGGTCGCGATCGGGGCAGCGGCCACCGCCAGCAAGGACGGACGCACGTCGGGAATGCGTGGGGAGCGCTCGCGCCGGAATCGGACTGAGGGTGGATCAAGGACTCCGTCGCGATCGCCCCGCCCGGCCGCTTCCACATCCGCCTTCGCCTTCGCATCCATGCCGGCCGCAGCCCGGCCCGCTCCTGTCTTTCGAATGCAATGACCTTCAAGGCCATCAGCGCCTGCAGCTCGCCGATAGACGTGCGGCCGGCCGGGGCGTCGCCACGATCCCATGCCGGTCGGACTCGACGGCCGCCGGAAGATCGCGGATGGACGCCCCCGGCCCAATCTCCTTACGCTCCGCGCTTCGCGGATCGGCCAGCTCCGGGGAGATGACCGCCGTACACGGGGATCCATGCAGACCGCTGAACGCGCCCGTGCCCTGGTGCGCAGCCTGAACGCCTGCACGCCTACCCGATTCCGAGTCCCGCTGCCTACCGCCGCCTCTTTTTCCACATGACGTCGTTGACCTTGCCCCACCCTCGCCCCCTGCCGCGCAAGACGCGCGGCGTCATCCCCGGCTTCGGCCTGACCATGGGCATCACCCTGGTCTACCTGAGCCTGATCGTGCTGATCCCGCTCGCCGGCGTGTTCTTCAAGGCGGCGGGCCTGGGCTGGGCCGGCTTCTGGGACGCGGTCACCACGGCGCGGGTGCTCAACGCGCTCAAGCTCTCGTTCGGCGCGGCGTTCTTCGCGGCGCTGTTCAACGCCGTGTTCGGCCTGCTGGTGGCCTGGGTGTTCGTGCGCTATCCGTTTCCCGGCAAGCGCGTGCTGGACGCGGCCATCGACCTGCCCTTCGCGCTGCCCACGGCGGTGGCCGGCATCGCGCTGACCGCGCTGTATTCGGGCAATGGCTGGATCGGCCAGTTCCTCGAACCCCTCGGCATCAAGGTCGCCTTCACGCCGGTGGGCGTGGTGGTGGCATTGATGTTCATCGGCCTGCCCTTCGTGGTGCGCACGGTGCAGCCGGTGCTGGAGGAGGCGGAGAAGGAACTCGAGGAGGCCGCGGCGGTGCTCGGCGCCACGCGCCTGCAGACCGTGCTGCGCGTGATCCTGCCGACGATCCTGCCGTCCTTGCTGACCGGCTTCACGCTCGCCTTCGCACGAGGCGTGGGCGAATACGGCTCGGTGATCTTCATCGCCGGAAATCTCCCGATGGTGTCGGAGATCGCACCGCTGCTGATCGTCATCAAGCTCGAGGAGTTCGACTACGCCGGCGCCACGGCGGTGGCCACCGCCATGCTCGTCATCTCGTTCGCCATGCTGCTGGTGATCAACCTGCTGCAGTCCTGGGCGCGCCGCAAATGATCTCCTTCGCTTCCATCACCGCTGACACCGCACAGGGACTCCGCGCATGACCGGACCGCTCAATCCATCGCTGCAGGATTCGCCGAAGCTTCCCTTCGAGCCCCTGATCCGGCGCAATGCCGTCATCACCGAACAGCCCTGGGTGCGCTGGCTGCTCACCGCCATCGCGCTGGTCTTCCTGGCCGGCTTCCTGCTGCTGCCGCTGGTGTCGGTGTTCGCCGAGGCGCTGCGCAATGGCTTCGGCACCTACCTGGAGGCGATCCGCGAGCCCGACGCGCTGGCAGCCATCAGGCTGACCCTGCTGGTGGCGGCCATCGCGGTGCCGCTCAACCTGGTGTTCGGACTGGCGGCGGCCTGGGCCATCACCAAGCACTCGTTCCGCGGCAAGCAGTTCCTGATCACCCTGATCGACCTGCCGTTCTCGGTCTCGCCGGTCGTGTCCGGCCTGATCTACGTGCTGATCTTCGGCGCGCAGGGCTGGCTCGGTCCCTGGATGAGCGAGCACGACTTCAAGGTCATCTTCGCCGTGCCCGGCATCGTGCTGGCGACCCTCTTCGTGACGTTTCCCTTTATCGCGCGCGAGCTGATCCCGCTCATGCAGGAACAGGGCACCGATGACGAGCAGGCGGCGCTCTCTCTGGGC
>CAMLNE010000145.1 GCA_946481265.1 uncultured Panacagrimonas sp.
TCAGCCAGCAGGGCCAGCGCCTCCTCACGCCGCCCCCGGCGCGCGATCGCAGCCGCGCGCTCGGCCTGGTAGCGCACCCACAGGCGCTGCTGCAGCGCGGCCATGTCGTCGCTGCGCTCGTCCTCGGGCACCTGCTCGAGCCACATCAGGCCGTCGTACCAGTCCTGTTCCCCGGCGGCGACCAGCGCACGGATATGCGCCGCCTCGCCTCGCCGCGGACCCTGGGTCGGCAGGCCGTCGATCAGGTTGCGCGCTTCGGTGCGGCGGCCCTGGCGCAGGTACAGGCGAGCCAGATCGAGTCGCGGCCAGGTGCCCTCGGGATCGGCGACGAGCGCCTCGCGCAACAGCCGCTCCGCGCCGGCCTCGTCCTCCAGGGCCAGAACCTGCGTCGCCTGCCGGCGCAGGACCTGCGCGCGCAGCGCGCCGATCGTTTCGATGCTCGCCTGCTGCGCGGGTGGCAGCTCGCGGTACACCAACAGGGCATCGTCCAGGCGGCCGCCCTGCGCCAGCGCACCCATCAGCCCGCGTGCCGCATCGACATTGCCCGGCTCACGTCCCAGCACGTCGCGGTAGATCGACTCGGCTTCCGGCGCGCGACCCTGCGCCAGCAGGATGTCGGCCAGGGTCAGGCGCACGCTTGCCTCTCGCGCCGCGATGGCCGGTGCGCCCTCGATGGCCGAGCGCAGTCGCTCCTCGGCCTGCGGCAGGCGGGCCGCCTCACGATCGGCCTCGGCCAGGTGCACCTGTTCCCAGAAGCGCGCCGACGCCAGCGCTTCGGCCCAGTGCCGTGCCCGTCGCGGCGACTGGCGCGACGCCTGCTGCAGGTACTCGCGCGCTTCGCCGAAGCGACCTTGCCGCAGGCGCAGGATGCCCAGCCCGGCGAGCGCCTCGGCGTCACGCGGATTGCGTCGGCGCATCGCGGCGAATGCGTCCTCGGCCTCCTCGGTCCTGCCGTCATCGAGCAGCGCCCAGGCCTTTTTCAGGGCGCGCCCGCGCGCATCGACGCGCGCCGAACCGGTGCCCGCGCGCGTCGATGCCAGGCGCAAGGCGACCTGGGTGTCGTCACCGTAGCGATGCAGGTAGGCCCGGTAATAGCGTGCGTCGCGCGGCCCGCGCCCCAACCACAGCAGGGCCTGGCGCCAGATCGGCTGCACCGGCTGGCGCCCGGCATCGACCTCGGCCAGTTCCATCAACTGCTCGAGCCCCTGCCGACGCGTGTTCTCGCGGTAGGTCAGGAGCTGGGCCAGCGCGACGCGATAGTCGGGATTCTCCGGATGCGCCTCGACCAGCTTCTCCAGTCCGGCGCGTGCCTGGGTCCACCCTCCTTCCGCGCCGGCCATGGTCTGCCAGTACTCGAGCGCGAGAGGACCGTCCGGTGGCCGGCCGTCGAACAGCCGCTGGTACTCGGTGAGCGCCGCGTCGTAGCGCTGCAGGCGCGCCAGCTCGCGTGCCCGCGCCAGTTCGACCGAGCCCGCGGCCTGCTTCGAGGCGGCGCCCGTGGCGACCGCCGTTTCCAGGCGCTGCAGGTCGGGATGGTCGGGCTGCAGCGCACGCAGGCCCTGCAGGTACTGCCGGGCCATTTCGGGGCGGCCGCTGCGGATCTCCGCTGACGCCAGGCCCGCCAGGGCCTCGGCACTGTGCGGATTGGCGCGCAGCAGCTTGAGCCAGGATTCGCGCGCCAGGTCGTGGCGTCCCTTCTGCTCCCAGTAGCGCGCCTGCGCAACGATCTGCGCGGTGGCCGCGTCCGCCGCAAGGCCCGCGACCGACACCAGCGCCAGCACCAGGCACAGGGTCGGTCCGAGTCTCAGCTGCATGGGGTCTTCCTTCTTCCGCCGCCCGTGGCGATCAGCGCCCGCCGCGCCGCGATCGGGCGAGGTTGCGCATCAGCCGGTACAGCACCAGCGCCAGCAGCGCCGACAGCAGCACGGCGATGATCGTCAGGACCAGCGGTTGCCGGGCGAACCACCAGCGCACGCCCAGCAGGAACGGCAGCCTGCCAACGGCGTACTGCGGCGCCAGGTCGTAGTGCGACACCTTCCCGGTGTTGAGCAGGGTCAGGTCGCCCCCGACAAAGTGACGGTGTTCGGGCGCGTCGAGCAGCTCGGTCAGCGCCAGCAGGCGTGCATCGTCGAGCGCCGAGAACACCACCACGGTGCGCTTGCGTGCCAGCGGCGACTCGAAGCTCATCAAGGCGCCGAGTCCCTTGCCCGCTTCCAGGATCATGCGCGTGGCGTGCGCGCGGGCGCCCTCGAGGTCGCGACCCTCGAAGCGTGCGCGCAGGCGCTCGATGGCGCCCACCACCTGCAGTCGCGTGGCGCCGTTGTCCGTGGTCACCGGCAAGTATTCGGCCCACTCCGCCAGCAGCGGCTGGCTCGCCGGCGTGCCGAACACCAGCAGGTCGGCGTCGCTGCCGACCGTCTTGACCGTGTCGGCATCCCGGACCCGCAGGCGCGTCGCCGGATATCCGGTGGCGTCGCCGATATGACCGAGCACGTTGAGGAAAGCACCGACCTCCGCCGCACTGGGCCTGGCCGGCAGCACCACCACGGTCTGCGCCAGGTCGGCGAACTTGCTGAACGGGAACGCACCATCCGCGAACAGCTTGAGGTCGGGCAGGTAGGTGTAGTGCGGCAGCGAGGTCAGGTCGACCGTCGAGTCCGCATCGATCGAGCCGCGCAGGTTGTCCGTGGGCACGTCCTCGCATTCACCCTTCTTCCAGATCTCGAAGTTGTATTGCCACTTCAGCTCGTTGTCCGATGCGAACTTGTAGACCGGCACGTGGTACTTCTCGCGCTTGGTGACTTCCGCAAGGGCGGCCTTCTTTCGGGCCTCCTCGCTCAGCGGCATGGGCGAATCCACCATGAGCAGCGGCACGGCGCGCGCGAACTGGTTGTTCACGTCGAAATCCAGCGTGGACTTCTGGCCCGGTGTCGGCGTGTAGCGATAGCCGACGTCGAGCGTGGCGCCCTTGCTCTTCCAGTAGAAGAGATCCGGCGGCAGGTCCCAGGGCACGCGGATCGGCGGCGGATATTGCCCGCGGACCTGCAGCTGTTCGGGCCCGACGCGTTCGCCGATCTGCACGACGCGATCGGTCGGCACCCAGCGCGGCGCATCGTAGGCCTGGCGCAGCGGTGGCTCCGCAAGATCGCGAATGGACGCGCTGGGTCCCGACAACGCCGGGGCACCGAGCGTCAGTGCGCGTGCGGCGGCGAGCAGCGTGCCGGCGTCGTCGCCGGTGACCACCAGCAGCTTGCCGCGACGGTCCATCGGATTGTCCACGACGCTCACCTGGGCGCCGCTGGCTGTGGCGATTTCCACCGCCGTTCCCAGGCGCGGACGCGTGGCGATCACCACGGCGCTGCCTTCCTCCGGCAGGCGGCCGAGACGGGCCGGGAAGCGGTAGCCGCGGTATTCCGCCAGCGCGCCGAACCACGAGGCGACCATGCCGGCCGCCTGCAGCTCATCCTGCGTGGGATCGGCCGGCAGCACGAATGGCAGCACCAGCTCGCGCTTGTCGCGCGGATCGAAAAACGGCTCGGGCAGCAGCGCCAGTTCGTTCGCCAGCGGCACCCGCTGCAGTTCGAGTTCCAGCACCGAATCGTTGGCGATCACCGACCACAGCGTGGAATGCGTGGGGTCTTCGCATTCGCGGGTGTAGTGCATCACGGCACGCAGTCCCAGCCGGCTGTAGCCGACCAGGGTGCGCGGATCGATCTCGACCACCCGCTCGCCGCCGTCGGCGGTGCCGGCCTCGAGCTCGACATTGCCGACGACCTCGTTGTTGACCAGCACCGTCAGGTGCGACCACTCGTAGATCAGCGACGGCGAGTGCGCATAGCGCAGTCGAAGTCTCGCCCGGGTCACCACCTCGTCGTTGCGGATCGCGATGGGGAAGTCGCTCTGGTGCTCGGTGCCACGCAGGCGCACCGGCTGCTCGGCGCCGATGTCCTCGAGCAGGTACGAGCGTGACTCGGTGACCGGGGACGAGTTCGCGACCCCTGCGCCGGAACTGCCGGCCTGCGCCCATGCGGATGATGAAGCCGCCACCCCGAGGACCGCCGCGAAAAGCATCGACGCCGCGCCGGTCAGCGGCGCACCAGACCACCACTTGCTCATCCCTTTCATGATCTCGCCCGTCATTTCCTGGAGGTGGAAACCGCTTTCCTTGCCCCGTCCACCCCGAGTGCAAAGAGCTTTCCGAAGGCCGATCCGACCTTGTCGGCGGGGCGACGGTCCGCCCAGTGCAGCCACGCGTCCGCCCGACCGAAGATCGCGTAGATCAACTGTCTTTCCTGCTGCAGATCGAGCCGGCCGAACTTCACCGCCAGGATCTGCGCCGTGGATCGCGTGATGTCGGCGTCAGTCCAGACCTGCTGGAAATCAGGCATGAGCGCCACCTGCACGCGGGAACCCAGCGGCAGGCTCAGGGCATGGGGCATGCGCAGCATCACGCCGCCCTCGGACAGGTCCACGGTGCGCACGTCGATCTCGGTGCCGTCGACCAGCTTCAGCCGCGCCGGCAGCTCGGCGGTGACGCGCACGGTGCGACGGACCTCGCGCTGCTCCCAGGCCACCGCGGTGCACACGGAGAGGATCACCACGTTGTAGCTGGTCCACAGCAGGTTCAGCACCAGGCTGTCGGTGTTCTCGCCGAAATCGGTGAACAGGCGCCACAGGCCGATCCCGAAACCGATCACGTTGAGTGCCAGCATCACGATGTAGGGAAACGCGATCCTGCGATCGAAATAGCTGTGCTCGCGATTCGTCCCCTTGGCGGTGACATTGAACTTGCCGAGCCGGGGACTGATCACCGCGAGCAATGTCGGCAGCACGATGTAGACGCACAGGATGGTCTCGTAGACCTCGGCCCAGAACGAATAGCGATAGGGCCCCTGCAGTCGCGAATGCGTCATCTGAGCATGGACCAGATGCGGCAGCGCGTAGGCCGCGAACACCAGTGCGGAGGCGATGATGATCTGCGCATCGAACAGCAGGAACGCCAGCGGCGCGGTCAGGAAGACGATGCGCGGCAGGCCCAGGAAGAAATACAGCATCGCGTTCAGGTAGCACAGGCGCTGCGCGAAGCTCAGGCCGGGACCGAGCAGCGGGTTGTCGATGCGAAAGATCTGCGACATGCCGCGCGCCCAGCGGATGCGCTGCCGGATATGGCTGGACAGCGATTCGGTGGCGCGCCCCGCGGCCTGCGGCAGGTTGATGTAGGCGGTGTTCCATCCGCGGCGCTGCAGGCGCAGCGAGGTGTGCGCGTCCTCGGTGACCGTCTCCACCGCCACCCCGCCGATCTGGTCGAGCGCCGAGCGCCGCAGGACCGCGCAGGAGCCGCAGAAGAACGTCGCGTTCCAGAGATCGTTGCCGTCCTGGAGCAGGCCGTAGAACAGCTCGCCCTCGCTGGGGACGGTCTTGAATGTGCCGAGGTTGCGTTCGAACGGGTCGGGCGAAAAGAAGTGATGCGGCGTCTGCAGCATCCCCAGCTCCCGATCCTTCAGGAACCAGCCCATCGAGACCTGCAGGAAGGAGCGGGTCGGCACGTGATCGCAATCGAAGATCGCGACGTACTCGGAGGCCGACTGTCGCAGGGCGTGGTTCACGTTCCCGGCCTTGGCGTGCTCGTTGTCCGGCCGCGTGACGTAGAGCGCGTTCAATTCCCGGCACAGCGCCTCGACGTCCTCGCGCCTGCCATCGTCGAGCACCATCACGCGCATGCGATCGCGCGGCCAGTCCATGTCCAGCGCCGCGATCAGCGTCGGCCGGATCACCGCGATCGGTTCGTTGAGCGTCGGAATCATCACGTCGACCGTCGGCCAGGTCGTGATGTCACGCGGCATCGGCACCGGCGGGCGCTGCAGCGGCCAGAGCGTTTGCAGATAGCCCAGCAACAGGACCGTGAAGGCGTAGAGCTCGGCCGCGATCAGGCCGTAGGCGAACACGATGTCGACCCAGTTGTACTGCGGGTCGCTGTAGTCGAGGGACTCGGTCAGGCGCCAGTAGATGTAGCGCGCGCTGAGGAGGGTCGACAGGGCGATCAGCCCGATCGACACCAGCCGCCCCTCGATGCGATTCAGGACCAGGGCCACGATCAGGCACAGCACGGCGAACAGGACCTGCCATCCGAGCGGCAGCGGCGCCGCGATGACGGCGTAGCCGGCGAAGACCGCGATGACCGTCATCAACGCCAGGACCAGGCGGTTCTCCAGGCCGATGCGGCCGGCATAGGAATCCGCCCTGGCATCCCAGTTGCCGGTCGGCGCGACCGACCGGACCGCGAGATCCGGCTCAGCCATGGACGGCTCCGCGGCGCGTATCGCGGCGCTGCCGGCAACCGGCCGATCCGGGGACCGAAGCTTCGGCTCCGTGGTGGACTGCTGGACGACACCCCGATCGCGTCACGGCCACGGTTATCCCCCTTTTCCGACCCCCGACCGGCCGTCGGCTCGCCGACGCCCTGCCGCTCTCAGCTCTAGCGGAATCCCCGTCCCGGGCGCTTCGGGTCGTCAATACGTACCCAATAACACCTTAAAGATCGAGGCCGACAAAAACGAATAAATCGTTCTTCTCTCGCTTGGTTACAGGTTTTTTTTCGAGACGCAGGAGCTCCACGTTGGGTGCTCCGACCCGATGCTACCGTATTGTCAGTCAATAAAGTAACACCGGGGTCAATAAACTGGCAGCCTCCGCCAGGGGGATTCGTGGGCCGTTGGCCGGCAGTCGTCCGTACCGGTGGCCGAAGCGGCGGGCCAGCGGAAATGGGGGCTTGGCGGGCGCGATGCCGGGTCCGCGCCGGGCAAGATCAACCCCACCCGCAGAGCGAGGCCGGCGATGCGCAGTGCGTCCGACCCTGCCGGTATCCGACCGCAAGTCACGAGGCTCCGCATCGCCGGGTAGGGTCACGCCGAGCGAGGTCACGCCGGGCGCCGGAATCGCGCGACCGCCGCGACCGGCCGCAGGCGCTCCCGTCTCGACTGCTACGCCTCGGTACCCAAGCTGCCGGCACGCGGTGACGGGCAACCGCCGGTTCCGGCCGGGCCACACGCCGCATTGCGCGGCGCGGGTGGGGCTCAGCGGTTCAGGTCGAAATTGCGGTAGTCGAACAGGTCGGGTTCATCGGCCGTGATGCCGGCGTCGCGCGCCGCCGATCCCGCTGCCGACTCACCCGCAGACGGCGGCTCGGTGGCATGCGTGAAATTCGCCACGTAGTCGGCCGGGTCGAGTCCGAAATGTCCGAACAATCGCTCCACGTCCTGCCTCGCACCGCCCATCGCCGACGCTCCTGGTCGTCATGTCCGTGCTGCCTCGCGAGGCGGGAAAGGCACGGATCGGTCAGCGCGAAAATACCGATGAACCCATGAACTCACAAACGGCGGAGCGAGCCGGCTCGTCTCCGGGCCGCGCGATGCGCGGGACGACCGTGCTCAGTTTGCCTTCCAATCCCGCAGCAGGCGCGCACGCAGCAGGGCGCTGCGCAAGGCGGGATCCCGGATGCGCGGCCCGGAGCGACCGGCGTCGGCCGCGGCCGCGATCGATGCGGCGAGTTCACTGACGAAAGGCGGCGACGCGGAAGGATTTGCGGATCCTGCGCGCTGCGGATCGGCGTGCGGCGACCGACGATTCACATCCTGGAACTGGCCTGACATGCGCGTCTCCCGGGCTGGATGATTCGACGCAAGCTCGGACACGTCGCGCTCGAACCCGAGGCGACTCGAAGCTTCGTGATCCGGAACCTGCCAGAACCGCGCCAGCGCCCTGCCGGCCGCGCAGGCAGCCATCGGGTGCGCTGCATCTGCCTGGTTTTCCGCGCCTTTGACGCCCATCGGCCGTCGTGGACGGAGGTCGACCGCCTGGCGGTGCGCCGGCCGCCGGGTCGCGGATGGCGACTTCCCAGCCGAAGCCGACAATTCCCGTCAGTCCTGCGGCGTCGACCGGCGCCAGCGCCGGGCGAGCGCCGGGCGCATCAGGGCTTGAGATGCGTATCGATGAACTTCTTCGCCTTGTCGAGCCAGGAAGAAGAAGCAGGGCTGTGCTTGTGGTCGTCACCGAGCGATTCGCCCAGTTCGCGCAACAGGTCCTTCTGCTTGCGGCTCAGGTGGACCGGCGTCTCGACCACCACCGTGCACAGCAGATCGCCCACACCGCCGCCGCGCACCGATTTCAGGCCCATCCCGCGCAGCCTGAACATCTTGCCGCTCTGGGTGCCCTCGGCGATCTTGAGCTGCGCCTTGCCATTCAGGGTCGGCACCTCGAGCTCGCCGCCCAGCGCCGCGGCGACGAAGCCGATCGGGACCGAGCAGTGCAGGTCGGCGCCGTCGCGCTCGAAGAAATCGTGCGGCCTGACGGCGATCTGAACATACAGGTCGCCCGGGCTCGAACCTCGTTCACCCGGCTCGCCTTCGCCCGACAGGCGGATGCGGTCACCGGTGTCGACGCCGGCCGGAATCTTCACTTCCAGCGTCTTTTCCTTGCGCAGCTTGCCGGCGCCGCGGCAGCTCTTGCAGGGATCGGAGATCTGCGTGCCGCGCCCGCGACAGTGCGGGCAGCTCTGCTGCAGGACGAAGAAACCCTGCTGGACGCGGACCTGCCCGGCGCCGGCGCAGGTCGGACACTTGGGAGCCGGCTTGCTGTTGGCCGTCCCGTGGCCGGCACACGCGGTGCAGGCCTCGAGCGTCGGGATGCGGATCGACTCGGTGGTGCCGGAGGCAGCCTGCTCGAGGCTCAGCTCCATCGTGTAGCGCAGGTCCGCGCCACGGCGGGGCCCACTGCGACCGCCTCCGAAGATGTCGGAGAACACGTCGCCGAAGATGTCGGAGAATCCCTGCCCTCCGCCGAAGCCGCCACCGCCGCTGCGACTCAGGCCCTCATGGCCATGCCGGTCGTAGATCGCGCGCTTCTGCTCGTCGGCGAGCACCTCGTAGGCCTCGCTGCATTCCTTGAATTTCTCCTCGGCCGCGGCATCGCCCGGATTGCGATCCGGGTGCAGCTTCATGGCCAGGCGCCGGTACGCGCGCTTGAGATCGTCGTCGCTTGCTTCCCGGGCGACGCCCAGGACCTCGTAGTAGTCGCGCTTGGTCATGTCCGGCCGGCGGCAGATGGAAGACCGGAGATGAGTCCCCGCTGGCGGTGCGGGCGGCGGTCAGTCCTGCGCGCGTCCGTCTCCGTCACACTTCGATCCTTGTTCACAGATGATTCCCCACAAACGACGAAAGACGAGAGCGCTTTCGCGTCTCCCGTCTTGCGTCTTTCGGCCCTTACTTCTTGTCGCCGTCCCTGACCTCGGTGAACTCGGCGTCGACGACGTCGCTGTCCTTCGCCGCGCCCGCGCCTGCCGCACCGGCACCCGGAGCGCCACCTTCGGGGCCTCCGCCGGCCTTCGCGTAGGCACGCTCGGCAAGCTTCGCCGATGCCTCGGCCAGCGCCTTGGTCTTGGCGTCGATGTCGTCCTTGTCCGAACCCTTGGCGGCTTCACGCAGCGCGGCGATGGCGTCCTCGATGGACTTCTTCTCGTCGTCCTGCACCTCCTCCGCCAGATCCTTGAGGGACTTCTCGACACCGTGGATGAGCTGGTCGGCCTGGTTGCGCGTGGTGATCAGCTCGTTGAACTTCCGATCCTCCTCGGCGTGGACCTCGGCGTCCTGCACCATCTTCTTGATCTCGTCCTCGGTCAGACCGGAGTTGGCGGTGATGCGGATGCTCTGCTCCTTGCCGGTGGCCTTGTCCTTGGCACCGACATGCAGGATGCCGTTGGCATCGATGTCGAAGGTCACCTCGACCTGCGGCACGCCACGCGGCGCCGGCACGATGCCCTCCAGGTTGAACTGGCCGAGCTTCTTGTTCGCAGAGGCCACCTCGCGTTCGCCCTGGTAGACCTGGATCGTCACCGCCGACTGGTTGTCGTCCGCAGTGGTGAAGGTCTCCGACTTGCGCGTCGGGATCGTGGTGTTCTTCTCGATCAGCTTGGTCATCTTGCCGC
>CAMLNE010000146.1 GCA_946481265.1 uncultured Panacagrimonas sp.
TCAACTCCACGTTCAGGCGCCCGCCGCCCGAGTCGCCGGTAAACGCGGCGACGTTGGGGTCGGCCTGCAGGACCTCCATCAACTGGCGCATGCGCGCCACCGTCGTCTCGTAGCCGACGCCCTGCGCGAACTCGACGCTGCCGTTGATCTGCCCGGTGTCCACGCTCGGGATGAACCCCTTCGGGACGATCATGAACAGGTAGGCGGTGCCGACGACGAGCAGCGCCGAAAGCACCATCGTGGCGCCCTTGAAGCGGATGGTCTGCAATGGCAGCCGAATCTCGACGGCGTAGCCGGTATCGGTGAGCCGGCCCGCGCTGTCCCAGACCCAGTCGGGTGATGTGTCTTCGCCGCCGGCCGGCGTATTCAGCATGTCGAGCTGGATGCCGCTGGGATTCACCATCAGGTGGTAGGAGGCCTGCCCGGTGCCGAGCGCGAGGTGCCGGTTGTTGGTGCGGTCCTGGATGAAGGCGTCCGGATACTCGAACTCGCGCGGATCGCGGTTGGTGATCGGCAGGGCCAGCATGACCTGCTGGCCCGGCAGCATGGTCTTGCCGGCGATCGTCGTTTCACGCCGCACGATGCGGCCGACCGTGCCCGGGCTGTAGTAGCGCAGCAGTTCATCGACGGCCGCGGGCAGGCGCTCGGGGTGGCGGATCAGCCGGCGGCGCAGCTCGACGTCCCAGCCCAGGCGCCACAGCGCGCTGCCGATCAGCTTGGCCGAGTTCTCGATGCCGCCGATGAGCAGCACGGTGGAGAAGCCCAGCAGTTCGCGGTGCGTCAGGCGGTCGCCGTCGACCTCGGCGTTGATGACCGAGGACAGCACGTCGGTGCCGGGCTCGCGCTTGCGACGCTCGATGTTCTTCTCGAAGTACGCATACATCTGCTCGATCTTGGGCTGCGCGGCCTGTGGATCGTTGAGGAATTCGTGCGTGATCGCGGTGGTCCAGTAGTCGAACATCGGGCCGTCCTCGGCGGGCAGGCCCATGATCAGCGCGGTGACGATGGCCGGGATCGGATCGGCCAGGATGCGGCCGACGTCGGCGTGCCCGTCCTCGATGAAGCCGTCCATCAACTCGTGCACGGAGTGCTGCACTGCATCGCTGTACTGGGTCACGCTGCGCGGCATGAACGACAGGTTGACCAGCCGGCGCGCCCGCATGTGCTCGGGCTCGTCCTGCTCGGCAAGCATCAGCGGCTCGGTCACCGCGTACTTGGGGAAGATCACGCCGGCGCTGGAAAATCCGTCGACATCCTTGATGATCTGCTCGGCCTCGGGATAGCCGGTGACCACCCAGAAGCCGCCGTGGCGTTCACTCCAGCCGATCGGTTCCTTGGCCGCGATGGCCAGGTCGCGGAACTGCTCGTAGTACGCGCAGGGCGTGCCGTCGGGTCCGATCGGTGGGTCGAGGTGATCGTAGGCGGCGTACAGCGCCTTGAGATCGGCTTCGGGTGCGGGTGTGGGTGCGTTCATCCTTGGATCTCCGGATCGTTCTGCCTGGGCTGCACGCCACCGACGGGCGGCGGCGACGGCGCCTCAGGACTTGAGCTGACGCAGCACGGTGGCCAGGTCCCAGTAGTCACGCTCCTCGACCACCTTGCCGCTGGCGTCGAAGCGGAACACCGAGTTCCCGCGCACCTGGAAGCTCTTTCCCTTGCACGAACTGCCCACCTGGAACAGGTCGGCCTCACCCATCGTGGCGTGCCAGGTCCATTCGACGACGCCTTCGCGCTCGTTGCCGATATAGGTGTCCGGCAGGAACTTGTGTGAGCCGGCCTCGGGGGCGAAAAAGCCCTCGAAGAACTGGCGCAGGCCGCCGTCCCAGCCGTCTGCGTCCAGGCCCAGCGGCACATCGGCGAACTTCACCTTGGGGTGGTAGAGCTTCTGCAATGCCGCCACATCGGCCTTGTTGAAGCTGTCGTTCAACCAGCGTCGTGCCCAATCCATGTTCATTGCCGCGTCTCCGTCGGGTTGACTGATGGGCCGATTGGAACGCCGCGCCCCGATCCGGTCTTTCGACTTCTTCGGGTCCTGATCGATTTCGTCGCCTCCGGCACCGCCCGTCTTGCGAGTGCCCGCACGACGGGTGTACACAACCCGGATGACACGGCCGCAAAGGCCGGCTGCTGGAGGAGAGATGGTGATGTATGCATCGGGCCGGATTTCCAGCGCGACCGCCAGCCGCTTCGCCGACTCGTGCGAGGCGGTGAGCCGGGCGGTGGGCTTCCTGCCCGCCCTGTCCAGCAGCAGCGCGGGCTGGAACAGCCTGGCGCTATATGCCTGGCGCGGACACTGCGAGCGGGCGCACTTCCAGCCCCTGCCCGAGCCCACGCTCGTCTACCACACGGGCGGCGCGCCGGTGGTCAAGATCCGCCGCGGCCGGTCCTGGAGCGAACCCAGCCGCCCCGGGCTGCTGACGGTGATCCCCGCCGGCACGCCGGTGGACTGGGTGATCGACGGTGACGTGCACTCGTATTCCGTGCATTTGGGCAGCGATTTCTTCTCCACCGTCACCGGGGTCTCCTCGCAGCGCGAGCCCCTGCGTTTCCGCTGCGGGGTGGTCGATCCCCTGCTGGCCGCCGCCATCACCGCGCTGGCCGACGAGCTCGCCCGCCCGGCCCAGCGCGGCTCGCTGTATGCGGACGCCATCGCCGACATGATGACCCTGCACCTGCTGCGCGGCACCGACACGCTGGCGGCGCCGGCGACCTCATCGGGCGGCCTGTCCCGGCAGCAGTTGCGGCACACGCTCGAGCTGCTCGAGTCGAGCGTGGAAAGCGGCATCAGCCTGCAGGCCCTGGCCGGGCATGCGGGGCTGAGCCGGACGTATTTCGCCGAGGCTTTCCAGCGCGCCATCGGGCGCTCACCGCATCGCTACCTGACGCAGCGGCGCATCGCGCGTGCGCAGACGCTGCTGCAGCACACCGGCATGCCGCTGTCCGAGATCGCCCTCCAGTGCGGCTTCTCCAGCCAGGCCCACTTCTCGCAGTCCTTCCGCCAGCACACCGGAACCACGCCCGGCCGCTATCGCCTGGAACTGCGCTAGGAGAGCGCAAGACTGGCGCGCGCGCCCGGCCGCTTCGCGAGGGGATGCGCGGACCCTGTCATCCGCTCCTCGCAGCGGGCTCCCCGCGCGGCGCCCGCATCCATGCGACGCGCGCTCGCCGCACGCCTTCGGGGGCTATCGAGGATCCGCCCTTACCTCGCGCCCACGCCGCATCGATTCACCCTGCGGCGCGGTCCCGGGCGCGACGGCAGGCCGGCCCACGCAGGAGTGCGGAAAGCGCGATCACACGACAAGGCCGATCGAACCCATCAGGAAAACGCGTTTGCAATCCATCCCTTTGCCCATAAGCTCGGGGGACCGCAATCCAGAGGAGTGGTCATGGCCAAGAAGGACAAGCAGACGGACAAGACGGGAAAGCAGACGGGAAAGCAGGTGGACAAGGGCAGCAAGATCGACATCGGCATCGACCGCGACCAGCGCAAGGGAATCGCCGACGGCCTGTCGCGCCTGCTGGCGGACGAGTACACGCTGTACCTGAAGACCCACAACTTCCACTGGAACGTCACGGGTCCGATGTTCAACACCCTTCACCTGATGTTCGAGACCCACTACACCGAATCCGCGCTGGCGGTGGACCTGGTGGCCGAGCGCATCCGCTCGCTGGGCGTTCCCGCGCCGGGCACCTACAAGCAGTACGCCGCGCTGTCCTCGATCGAGGAGACCGAGGGCCAGCCCGAGGCCATGGAAATGGTGCGCCTGCTGGTCAAGGCCCACGAGGCCTGCGCGCGCACCGCGCGCTCGGTCTTCCCGCTGGCCGACGCCGCGCGCGACGAGCCGACCGCCGACCTGCTCACGCAGCGCCTGCAGGTGCACGAGAAGACCGCGTGGATGCTGCGTTCGCTGCTGGAGTGATCGCGGCGTGAGCGTGGCGAGCGTCGCCGCTCCGCTGCTCGCGGTGCGCCGGCTCAAGGTCCATTACCGCCTCGCCCCGTCGATCCCCTGGGGTCGACCGGGGTGGCTCAAGGCGGTCGATGGCGTGGACTTCAACCTGGCGGCAGGCGAGACGCTGGGCATCGTCGGCGAATCGGGCTGTGGCAAGTCGACGCTGGCCCGCGCGCTGGCGGGTCTGCAGCCGGTGACCGCCGGCGGCATCGAATACGGCGGCCGCAACCTGGCCCGGCTCGACGTCGCCGGATGGCGACCGCTGCGTCGCGAGATCCAGATGGTGTTCCAGGATCCGCTGGCCAGCCTGGACCCGCGCATGACCATCGGTGCGAGCATCGCTGAACCGCTGGAAGCGCTCTACCCGGAGATCGGCCGTGCCGAGCGCGCCGCGCGGGTGCAGGCGATGCTGGAGAAGGTTGGCCTGTCGGCCTCGCTGATCAACCGCTATCCGCACGAGTTCTCCGGCGGCCAGTGCCAGCGGGTCGGGATCGCGCGCGCGCTGGTGGTGCGTCCACGCGTGCTGATCTGCGACGAGCCGGTCTCGGCGCTCGATGTCTCGGTGCAGGCGCAGATCGTCAACCTGCTGGCGGATCTGCAGGCCGAGTACGGCCTGTCGATGCTCTTCATCGCGCATGACCTGGCGGTCGTTCGCCACATCAGCCGGCGCGTGCTCGTGATGTACCTGGGCAAGGTGATGGAACAGGCGACGCGCGAGGCGCTGTTCGAATCACCGGTCCACCCGTATACGCGGGCGCTGCTGGCGGCCGTGCCCGGCGCCGGCGGTGCCAGTCGCGAGCCGCTCGAAGGCGAGATTCCCAGTCCCGCGGATCCGCCGCCAGGCTGCGTGTTCGTCACCCGCTGCCCGATCGCCGATGCGCACTGCGCGCGCCATCCACCCACCCTGGTGCGGGCGGTCCACGGCGGCTACTCGGCCTGCCACTTCACCGCCACGGCGCACACCGCATCGTCGTAGGGTCCTGCGCGGGCGGCGGCGCCGGGTATCCGCACGCGGGCGCTGTCCTGGCGCGCCTGCGTTCACCGGCACGCGGCAGCACATCCCCTTGTTCCCGCTGGTGGGCTGCGCTGCCCGTGCTTCGTCAGCAGCCGCTCGGCGCCGGGTCCGGCCGGCTCAGGCCATACCTCGCCGGCTGTGCACGACGCGGTGGCCGGGCCTGTGCCGGCTCATCCTGCATGGCCACTCCGCGGCGAATCCGGCGCTTCGCACGCGCTATCCGCATTTCGGATTGCGGCCCCGTCCCTTGGCCTGCACGTACAGGTCGAGCGCGTGCTTCATGCGCCCGTTGAGATCGTGCATGCGCGTCTCGTCCGAGGGATGGGTGGAAAGAATCTCCGGCGGCTTCTGTCCGCCACTGGCCCTGGCCATGTTCTGCCACAGCGTGACCGACGCGCGCGGGTCGAACCCGGCCATCGCCATCAGGTCCAGACCGAGCAGATCGCCTTCGCTTTCGTGGCTGCGCGAGTACGGCAACAGGAACAGCGCGCTGACGCCCATGCTGTAGAGCTGGCCGACGCCATAGGCCGAGGCGAACGCGCCGCCGATCTGCGCCGGGATGTTGGCCGACGCGCGTTCGGCCGAGTGGCGCGCCAGCACGTGCACCACCTCGTGACCGATGACCGCCGCGAGCTGGTCCTGGGTGTCGGCAATCTTGAGCAGGCCGGTGAAGACGCCGATCTTGCCGCCCGGCAGGGCGAAGGCGTTGACGTCGTCGCTGGCGAACACGCCGACCTCCCAGCTGGGCGGAATCGCCAGATCGGAGGCGTTCGGCAGGTTCGGCACCTGGCGCGTGATGTGGTCGGAGACGCACTGCACGTAGCCGACGACCTTCGAATTGTCGGAACGCGGCATCTCCTTCTGCATCTGCTGGAAGGAGGCGACGCCCTGCGCGTTGATCGAATCGTCGGAGATCAGGATGAACTGCTTGCGCCCGAGCGGTGAGGTGGCGCAGGCGGTCAGCACGACGACGATGCTGACGACGGCGAGAACGGAGAGGCGGCGCATGGTGAAGTCCCCTGAAGACCGGCGTAAGGTGTGGACGCGCGTATGGTACTGCGCCCGAAACCAGACTCACGATGAACACGTATGAGCGAACACCGATGAGACCGCTCCCGTCCCGCGAGATCCCATGATGATCGCCTTCCGACCCCTGACCCTGGTGGCGGCCCTGCTGGCCGCACTGCTGCTGCCCGCCGTGTACGCCCAGGATCCCGCCGCGCGCGGCCCACGGCCCGAGCTCGATCCGCCGCAGGTGGTGGAAGCCATGCTTGCCGCCCTCAAGAAGAACAGCGACGAGGGCATCGCCGAGCTCTTCGAGTTCTCCTCGCCGGGCAACCGCGCCAACACCGGCCCGCTGGAGCAGTTCCGCGTGCTCATCCGCGAGGGCTTCCCCGACATGCTCGGCCACCAGGCCGCGCGCAGCGGCGCGCCGTTGATCGACGGGGATCGCGCGATGATGCCGGTCGAGATCATCGGCAGCGACAATCTCACGCACCGCTACGTGTTCCTGCTGTCGCGCCAGAACCTGCCGGAATGCGCCGGCTGCTGGATGGCCGACGCCGTGCTCAGTGCCGACGAGGAAGACGTGGATCCGGGCGCGATGCCGGAGTACGGCGCCTGAGGCCGCCCCTCATCGGTTGGCGCAGACCGGCCTGGCCCGAAGCCGGATGGCGAGCGCCGGCGGCGCTACGCGTAGCGCCAGCGCTGTCCGTCCTTGGCGTCTTCCACCAGCACGTCGCGTGACTTGAGCAGGTCGCGGATGCGGTCCGACTCGCTCCAGTTCTTCGAGCGGCGTGCCTCCGCACGCTGCGCCAGCAGGGCCTCGATCTCCTCGGCGCCGATCCGGCCCCCGCCCGGCGGCGCCCAGCCGAACCAGGCCTCGGGCGACTGCTGCAGCAGCCCGAGCAGGCGGCCGGCCTTGAGCAGCCGCGTCTTGATGCGGCGCCGTTCCTCGAGATCATCCCCGGCCTTGTGCGCGGCGTGGCCGAGATCGAAGAGCTGCGCCAGCGCGCCCGGCGTGTTGAGGTCGTCCTCCAGCTCGCGCAGGAAGGGCTCGTAGTCCGCCTCCTCGGGCTGTTCCTCGACATCCGCCAATTCGCGCAGGGCGCCGTACAGGCGGTCAAGCTTGCGGCGCGCCTCGACCAGGCCTTCCTCGGTCCAGTCCAGCGGCTGGCGATAGTGGGCGGTCAGCAGCAGCAGGCGGATCGCCTCGCCCGGCGCCTTCTCCAGCAGCGCGCGCACCAGCAGCACGTTGCCGATCGACTTCGACATCTTCGTGCTGTCGACATTGAGAAAGCCGTTGTGCAGCCAGAAGCGCGCGAACGGCTTGCCGCCATGCGCGCACACCGACTGCGCGATCTCGTTCTCGTGGTGCGGGAAGATCAGGTCGTGACCGCCGCCGTGGATGTCGATGGTCTCGCCCAGGATGGTTTCGGCCATCGCCGAGCACTCGATGTGCCAGCCCGGCCGCCCGCGTCCCCAGGGCGATTCCCAGCCGGGCTGCTCGGGAGAGGACGGCTTCCACAGCACGAAGTCGCCCGCGTGCCGCTTGTACGGTGCCACCTCCACGCGCGCGCCGGCCATCAGCGCCTGCGAATCGCGCCTGGAGAGCTTGCCGTAGTCGGCGAAGCCGGGCGTGTGGAACAGCACGTGGCCTTCGGCCGCGTAGGCGTGACCGGATTCGACCAGGCGCCCGATCATGTCGATGATCTGCGCCAGATGTCCGGTGACGCGCGGCTCGTGGTCCGGCGGCACCACGCCCAGCGCGGCCATGTCCTCGTGGTAGGCGGCAGCGTAGCGGTCGGCGACGACGCCAATGTCCACGCCCTCCTCGGCTGCAGCCTTGTTGATCTTGTCGTCGATGTCCGTGATGTTGCGGGCGTAGACCACCTGCCGGTGGCGCCGACGCAGCACGCGGGACAGCACGTCGAACACCACCGCCGGCCGGGCGTTGCCGATGTGCGCAAAGCTGTAGACGGTCGGACCGCAGACGTACATCGTGACCCGGTCGGGATCCTGCGGCTCGAAGCGTTCCTTGCGGCCGCTCAGGGTGTTGTGAAGGTGCATCTGCACTCGCGGGGCGAAAAATCCGCGCAAGGATAGCGGCGCCCCTGGACGAAGTCGCGTCGGGCCCGGCGCCATCCCCGCTAGACTTTGCGAAACTCCGCGCCCGCGTCCGACGCCGCCCCCTTTCGCTCCCGCTTCCTTCGCCCCGTATCCGAATGACGGCCGCGCACACCCCGCTGATGCAGCAGTACCTCACGATCAAGGCGCAGGTGCCCGCCTTGCTGCTGCTGTTCCGCATGGGCGATTTCTACGAGCTGTTCTACGACGACGCGCGCAAGGCCGCGCGCCTGCTCAACATCACGCTGACCCGTCGCGGCGACTCGGCGGGTGCGCCGGTGGTGATGGCCGGGGTGCCCTATCACCAGCTCGACACCTACCTCGCCCGCCTGATCCGCCTGGGTGAGTCGGTCGCCATCGCCGAGCAGGTCGGCGAGGTCGGCGCCGACAAGGGCCCGGTGCGTCGCGAAATCGTGCGGGTGGTCACGCCGGGCACGGCCACCGACGAGGTGCTGCTCGATCCGCGCCGCGCCAGCGTGCTGGCGGCCGCCTGCCGCGTCGGTGAGCACCACGGCCTGGCCTGGCTGGAGCTCTCGTCGGGCCGCTTCGCGTTGAGCCAGACCGCCTCGGCGCGCGACTTCGCCTCGGAGCTGTCGCGCATCGCGCCCAGCGAGATGCTGGTCGCCGAGGGCGCCGACCTGCCGCTGGCCGAGCTGCCCTGCACCGCGCGTCCGCCCTGGCACTTCGAGAGCGCCTCGGCGCTGCGCCTGCTGTGCGCGCACTTCGCGGTGCCCAACCTGCGCGGCTTCGGCTGCGAGGGGCTCGATGCCGCGGTGGCGGCGGCCGGGGCGCTGCTGCAGTACGTGCAGGAAACACAGAAGACCCAGCTTGCCCACATCGGCGGCCTGCGCGTGGAGGCGCCGGAGGACACCCTGATCCTGGATCCGGCGACGCGCCGCAACCTGGAGATCGATCGCACCCTGGCCGGCGAGACGGACAACACCCTGCTGGCGGTGCTCGACGACTGCGTCACGCCGATGGGGTCGCGCGCCCTGGCCCGCGCGCTGCTGCGACCGATCCGCGATCGCGCCGAACTGCTGGCGCGCTTCGACGCCATCGACGCGCTGCTGCTCGAGGGTGCGTTCGACCGCCTGCGCGAGCCCCTCAAGGGCGTGGCCGACCTCGAGCGCATCCTGGCCCGCGTGGCCCTGCGCAGCGCGCGGCCGCGCGATCTGACCGGGTTGCGCGACACGCTCGCCGCCCTGCCCGGCATCGCCGATGTGCTGTCCGGCGTCGCCGGCAGCCGCATCGCGGACCTGCGCGGCCGCCTGGGCCGCCACGAGGCGCTGGCGGCGCAGCTGGCACAGGCACTGGCGGACACGCCGCCGCTGAGCGTGCGCGACGGCGGCGTCTTCCGCGAAGGCTGCGACGCGATGCTCGACGAGCTGCGCGCGCTGTCCACGCACGCCGATGGTTTCCTGCTGGAACTGGAGGCCCGCGAGCGCGCCAGCACCGGGATCGAGACGCTCAAGGTCGGCTACAACCGCGTGCACGGCTTCTTCATCGAGATCGGCAAGACGCACGCGGCGAAGATCCCGCCGCACTACACGCGACGCCAGACCCTGACCGCCTGCGAGCGCTACATCACCGAGGAGCTCAAGGGTTTCGAGGACAAGGTGCTGTCGGCCAAGGATCGCGCGCTGGCACGCGAAAAGGAGCTGTACGAGGCGCTGCTCGACCGGCTGCTCGAACAGCTGGCACCGCTGCAGTCGGCCGCCCAGGCGCTGGCCGAGCTCGACGTGCTGGCCAACCTCGCGCTGGCCGAAACCATCCTGGGCGAGACCATCGACATCCACGGCGGCGGACACGACCTGATCTTCCCGCACCACGAGAACGAGATCGCGCAGTCGGTGTGCGCGC
>CAMLNE010000147.1 GCA_946481265.1 uncultured Panacagrimonas sp.
TGCTGCTGACCACGCACTACATGGAGGAGGCCTACGCGCTGTGCGACGAGATCGCCATCGTCGACCACGGTCACCTGATCGCGCGCGGCACGCCCAAGGCCCTGCTCGCCCAGCATTTCGACGAGAAGGTGCTGGAACTGCCGGCGTCGCTGCTGGACGGCCGTCAATGGAGCTTCCCGGTGCATCGCGTCGACGAGGGCGGCGCGGAGATCCGCACGCGCACGGTCAACGCGGTGCTCGGCGAACTGCTCGGCGCCGGCGTCGATCTGACCCAGCTCCACCAGCGGCCACCCTCGCTGGATGACCTGTTCCTGGAGCTCACCGGCAAGGACCTGCGCGGCTGACCATGACGACCCCCGTGTTCTCCTTCCGGCGCTTCCGCGCCGCCACCGTCGCGCGCAGCCTCGAATTCCTGCGCGACCGCTCCGCACTGGCCTGGAACCTGCTGTTCCCCGTGCTGATGGTGCTCGGCTTCGCCGCCATCTTCTCCGGGCCCGGCCAGCCGGTGTTCAAGGTCGCGGTGATCGCCGAGGCGCCGCCCTCGGCCGAGCTGCATGCCTTCCTGGGCACGCCGCACATCCAGTTCTACCGCGAGGCCGATCTCGAGGCCGCCACGCGCAAGGTGGCGCGCCACCGCGTCGACCTGCTGATCGAACTGGACGGCGCACGGCCGCGCTATTGGGTGAACCCGGAATCCGCCAAGGGCGTGCTGGCCGAGCGCCTGCTGCTGGCCAGCCCCGGGCCCGCGCCGGAGAAGCAGCAGGCCAGCGGCACACCCATCCGCTACGTGGACTGGGCCCTGCCCGGCATCCTCGGCGTGAACCTGATGTTCTCCTGCCTGTGGGGCGTCGGCTACGTGATCGTGCGCTATCGCAAGAGCGGGCACCTCAAGCGGCTCAGGGCCACGCCGCTGCGCGCGCTGGAGTTCGTCTCCGCGCAGATCGTCTCGCGCCTGGCGGTGGTGATGGTCGCCACCACGGCGATGTTCGTCGGCTGCGACCTGTTCATGCACTTTCCGATGGAGGGCTCCTACCTGGAGCTGTTCATCCTCACCGTGGTCGGCAGCCTGTCGCTGACGGCGATGGGCCTGCTCGTGGCCGCGCGCGTGGCCAGCGAGGAGGTCTCGGGCGGACTGCTCAACCTGATCAGCACGCCGATGATGATTCTCTCCGGCGCGTTCTTCTCGCTCGATGGGTCGCCGCGCTGGGTGCAGCAGCTGGCCGAGATCTTTCCGCTCACGCACATGCTCAGCGCCGCGCGCAGCATCATGCTCGACGGCGCCCGGCTCACCGACCTGGGCTACCCGCTGCTGATGCTGCTGGGCACCACCGCATTGTGCATGGCCTTCGGCTCCCTGCTGTTCAAATGGTCGCGGGACTGAGCAGGGCCGCCGCGGCGCTGCTGCTGGGCCTGGCGCTGTCGGGCTGCGCCTCGCTGGGCTACTACGCGCAGCTGGCGCGGGGGCAGATGGAACTGCTGTCGCGGCGCGAGCCGATCGACACGATCGTCGCCGACCCGCAGCGCGATGCCGAGCTGCGGCGACGCCTGTCCCTGGTGCTGGACGCCCGACGCTTCGCCGTCGACACGCTGGAGCTGCCGGACAACGGCAGCTACACGTTCTACGCCGACCTGGACCGTCCCTACGTGCTGTGGAACGTGTTCGCCACGCCAGAGTTCTCGCTCGAACCGGTGGAATCCTGCTTTCCCTTCGCCGGCTGCGTCGCCTACCGCGGGCACTACCGCAAGGAACGCGCGCAGGCGGCGGCGGCCCAGCTGCGCGAACAGGGCTACGACGTCGAGATCGGCGGCGTGCCGGCCTATTCCACGCTCGGCTGGTTCGACGATCCGGTGCTGAACACGATGCTGCACTGGAGCGACGCGGTCCTGGTCGGCACCGTCTTCCACGAACTGGGCCACCAGCGCCTGTACGTGAAGGACGACACCTCGTTCAACGAGTCCTACGCCAGCTTCATCGAGCAGGAAGGCCTGCACGCGTATTTCGCGGCCGGTCGCATCGTCGCGGAGGACTCCGCCACGCAGCGCCAGCGCGAGGCGCAGTTCGTGGCCCTGGTGCTGGCCACGCGCGCACATCTGGCCCGGCTCTACTCGCTGCCCCTGTCGCCCGAGGCGATGCGCACGCAGAAGGCCGAGGCCTTCGCCCAGCTCAAGCGCGATTACGCGCAGCTGCGCGACAGCCAGTGGAACGGGGCACCGGACTACGACGCCTGGTTCGGCCGCGAACTCAACAACGCCAGCCTGCTGCCGGTGGGCCTGTACGACCAGTGGGTGCCGGCCTTCGCCGCGCTGTTCGAGCAGTCGGGACGCGACTGGACGCGCTTCCACGAAGCCTGCACCGTGCTGGCCGGACTCGAGCCCGCGCAGCGTCGGCAGCGGCTCGAGGCCCTGCAGTCCGCACCCGGCACCCGCTGAACGCCGGCCGGCGGACGAGGAGACGCCCGGGTTTCGCCGCTGGCCGGCTTGCCGGACACTCGATCTTCGATCCAGGAGCAATGCGATGTCAGAGGAATACGACCTGTTCGTGATCGGCGGCGGTTCCGCCGGCGTGAGGGCGGCCCGTTTTGCCGCCGGCTTCGGCGCCCGCGTGGCGCTGGCGGAGAGCCGCTATCTCGGTGGCACCTGCGTGAATGTCGGCTGCGTGCCCAAGAAGATGCTGGTCTACGGTGCGCATTTCCACGACGACTTCGAGCAGGCCGCGGGCTACGGCTGGAGCGTGGGCAAGCCCAGCTTCGACTGGCCGACGCTGATCGCCAACAAAAACCGCGAGATCGCACGACTCAACGGCATCTACCGCAAGCTGCTGCTCGACGCCGGTGTGACCGTGTTCGACAGCCACGCGCGCCTGCTCGACGCGCGCACGGTGCAGGTCGGCCAGACGCGCTGCACGGCGCGGCACATCCTGGTGTGCACCGGTGGCTGGCCGCAGGTGCCGGACATCCCGGGCAGCGAACACGGCATCACGTCCAACGAGGTCTTCTTCCTGGACAAGCTGCCGCGCCGCGTGGTGGTGGTCGGCGGCGGCTACATCGCGGTGGAATTCGCCTCGATCTTCCACGGCATGGGGGCGCAGACCACCCAGCTCTACCGCCGTGACCTGTTCCTGCGCGGATTCGACACCAGCGTGCGCGAACACCTGCGCGACGAGATGCTGCGCAAGAAACTGGACCTGCGCTTCAACACCGACATCGCCGCGATCGAGCGCCAGGCCGATGGCTCACTGCTCGCCCGCCTGCGCGACGGCGGGCAGATCGAGACCGACTGCGTGCTGTTCGCCACCGGTCGCCGGCCGATGCTGGACGACCTGGGCCTGGAGAACACGGCCGTGCAGCTCGACGAGCGCGGCTTCGTCAAGGTGGACACGCATTTCCAGACCGCCGAACCCACGATCATCGCGCTCGGCGACGTCATCGGCCGTGTCCAGCTCACGCCGGTGGCGCTGGCCGAGGGCATGGCGGTGGCGCGCCGCCTGTTCCGGCCGCAGGAGTACCGTCCGGTCGACTACGACACGATCGCGACCGCGGTGTTCAGCCTGCCCACCATCGGCACCGTCGGGCTGAGCGAGGAGGCCGCCAAGAAGGCCGGTCACCGCGTGAAGATCTTCGAGAGCCGCTTCCGCCCGATGAAGCTCACGTTGACCGATCAGCAGGAGCGCACGCTGATGAAGCTGGTGGTCGACGCCGATGACGATCGTGTGCTCGGCTGCCACATGGTGGGAGCGGAAGCCGGCGAGATCATCCAGGGCCTGGCCATCGCGCTCAAGGCGGGGGCGACCAAGCAGACCTTCGACGAGACCATCGGCATCCACCCGACCTCGGCCGAGGAATTCGTCACCCTGCGCACGCCCGTCCGCTAAGCGCTGCGCGGGTCACGCGTCCCCGCCGAACCGCGTACGCCTGGCCTGGCGCGATGCCGGTCCAGGCCCGAGGAGGTGCTATCCCGCGTGCCTTGCCGCGTGCTGCGCCAGCGCCTTCACCAGCTCGTCCGGCGTCTGGTAACCCGGAATCAGCTCGCCGTCCGGCAGGATGATGGCGGGTGTGCCGCGCAGGCCGAGCTGGCTGGCGAGCTTGAGATGGTCCATCACCGGGTTGCTGCAGCTGGCATCGCCGTCGTACTTGGCACCCAGCTTGGCCTGCGTCAGCGCCGCCTTGCGGTCGGCCGCGCACCAGACCTTCTCGGCCTTGTGGAAGGATTCGGTATCCGGGCCCGAGCGTGGGAAGAACAGGTAGCGCACGGCGATGCCGTCGGCGTTGTACTCGGCGATGTGCTGGTGCAGCTTGCGGCAGTAGCCGCAGTCGATGTCGGTGAACACGGTGACCGTGTACTTCGCCGGGCCACCCGCCGGCGCGAATTCGATGGACTGGTTGTCCGCCATCTGGTCGACCAGGGTGACGCGCGCATCGCGCCGGCGCTCTTCGGTCAGGCTCAGGCCGGCCGCGATGTCGTTGAGATCGCCCTCGATCAGGTAACGGCCGTCGAGCGAGACATAGCCGAAGTTCATGCCCGACTGCACCTCGTAGATGCCGGGCAGCGGCGTGGTGCGCACCGCGTCGATCTTCAGGCCGCGCAGGTTGGCGCTCAGGCGCTCCTTCAGCGCCGCCAGGTCGGCCGGATCCGCGTCCACCACCGGAGCGGCCGCCAGCGTCGGTGTCGGGTCGCCGCTGGCCACAGCCTTGTCGCTGTCCTTGTCCGCGTCGGCGGACATCGGGGGCGCGCAGCCGGCCAGGGCCGTGGCGGCGAAAACCAGGGACAGCAGGAGCTTTTGCATCAGGAGAGTCCGGTGGAACAGCGCGGGGCATTGTACGGCCAAGCCGAATCGCGGCCGGTGCGTGAAGTCGCTCGCAGGCAGACCGCAGGAACGCCCTGTTCGTTCACGCCGACGCCGGGCTTCCGACACCGGGCCAGGCGCCGATGCACGCCTCCCGCGCGGTGACGATCGAATCAGGCCCGGACCCGATCCACGGTTCGGCAGAAACGTCGTGAACAGGATCCGCTCCCCGAAGGATCTTCCTTCGCCACGCGGAGCGGCGTCCTGGAGATCGTGGCCCCGGCCCGCTTCGGGATCCGCTGCAGCGGGGCCGGGCGGGTCATCCGCGCGGGTGATGACGCGCGTGCAGGTCGCGCAACCGCGCGCGGGTGACGTGGGTGTAGATCTGCGTGGTGGACAGGTCGCTGTGCCCCAGCAGGGTCTGCACCACGCGCAGGTCCGCGCCGTGATCCAGCAGGTGGGTGGCGAAGGCATGGCGCAGCGTGTGCGGTGAAAGAGCGGCGCTGATGCCGGCCACCACCGCATAGCGCTTGATGATCTGCCAGAAATTGTTGCGGCCCATGGCCGCGCCGCGACCCGTGATGAACAGATCGTCGCTGCGCCGACCGTCGGCCAGCTCGGGCCGTGCGCGACGCAGGTATTCGCGGATCCAGTCGCAGGCCGGCTCGCCCATCGGCACGATGCGCTCCTTGCCCCCCTTGCCGACCAGTTGCACCAGTCCGCGGTCGAGCTGCACCTGATGGTGGCGCAGGCTCACCAGCTCGCTCACGCGCAGGCCGCTGGCGTACATCAGCTCGAGCATCGCGCGGTCGCGCAGTCCCAGCGGCGTGCCCGTATCCGGCGCCTCCAGCAGCTGCTCGACCTGGCGCGCCTCCAGGTACTTGGGCAGCGCGCGCGGCAGGCGCGGCGAGCGCAGGCGCGCGGTGGGATCGTCGCCACGGGCGCCGTCACGCACCAGGAAGCGGTAGTAGCGGCGCAGCGCGGACAGCAGGCGCGCCTGCGACCCGGCGGAGAAGCGCTGCGTCGCCGTCGCCGCTGACGCGCGCACGGCGGCGGCATGCGAGCGGCCGCGCGCGGCGAGGTAGTCGCGCAGGTCCTGCTCGCCGGCCTGCGCCAGTTCGACACCGCGCGGCCCCAGCCAGCGCGCCAGCAGGGACAGGTCGGAGCGATAGCCCTCCAGCGTGTTCTTTGACAGGCCGCGTTCGATCCACAGCGCGTCCAGCACGCGCTCGATCCCAGCCTGGTCTTCGGCGCTGGGTTGCGGGGCGAAGTGCGGGCCGGTGCTGGGTTCTTCGATCATGTCTTTCATAATAGGGGCTGAACTTCCGTACTCCCCTCCCTTTTTTGATCCTCCTCCGCCTGCTCGACCGGCTCTACGGCGCCGTCGCCGCACCCATCTTCGCGCTGCTGATTCTCGGCGTGGTCGGCCCCCTGATCGTCCTGGGCCCGACACTGGCCCTGCGTCGTTGGGTCGGCCGCCACGGGATCCGATTGGCCCTGCTGTGCATCGGGGTGCCCATCCGCGTGCGTGGGCTCGGGCATCTTCCCGCCGCGCCCTGCGTGGCGGTCGCCAATCACGCCAGCTACGTGGACGGCCTGGTGCTGACCGCCGCCCTGCCCACGCGCTTCACATTCGTGGTGCAGGACGGCGCCGCCGACTGGCCCTATGTCGGCTTCGTGATCCGGCGCATGGGCGTGAGCTTCGTCAACCGCAGCTCGGCGCGCGAGGGCGCCCTGCAGACGCGGGTGCTGATCCGCCGGGTGCAGGGAGGCGAATCGCTGGTCGTCTTCGCCGAGGGCACCTTCGACGCCGCGCCGGGGCTGCTGCCCTTCAAGAAGGGCGCCTTCCTGATCGCGGCGCACGCCGGCGTGCCGGTGGTCCCCATCGGCATCCGTGGCTCGCGCCGGCTCTATGGCGGCGACCGCCGCCTGCCGCGTTGGAGCGCGCTGGACATCGACATCCAAGCGCCACTGCCCATCTCGTCGGACGCCGGCCAGTTGCGTGATGCGGCGCGCCGCGCGGTGCTGCAGGTCTGCGGCGAACCGGATGCGCGGGCAGCGACCCTGGCCGGGGTCGAGGCATGAGCACGCGGGCCGCGTCGCCACGCGAGCGCTACCAGGCCGACCTCGCCGAACCCGGCTTCGTGCCCGATGCCGCGCAGGCGGCGGCGGTCGAGGCCCTGCAGAAGATCTACGAGACGCTGCGGGCCAAGCGGCCGCGGCGCGGCCTGATCAGCCGGCGCCTGCGCTGGCCAAGGGTCCCCGGGCTCTACCTGTGGGGTGGCGTCGGTCGCGGCAAGACCCACCTGATGGACGCGTTCTACGAATCGCTGCCCGCCCGGCACAAGCTGCGCACGCATTTCCATCGCTTCATGCTCGACGTCCACGAGCAGCGCCGCCGCTACCCCGACGCGCGCGACCCGCTCAAGCGCGTGGCCGACGACATCGCAGCGCGCGTGCGGGTGGTCTGCTTCGACGAGTTCTACGTCTCCGACATCGCCGACGCGATGATCCTGGGCCGCCTGTTCAAGTACCTGTTCGCGCATGGCGTCACGCTGGTGGCAACCAGCAATTGCGCGCCTGACGATCTGTACCGGAATGGCCTGCAGCGCGCCAACTTCCTGCCCGCCATCGAGATGCTCAAGGCCAACGTCGCCGTGCTCAACGTGGATGGCGGCGTCGACTACCGCCTGCGCGCGCTGACGCGCGCCGAGCTCTACCACTGGCCGAACGACGCGCGTGCCGACGAAGTGTTTGCGAGCGCCTTCGAGGACATCGCGCCGGAGCCGGGACGCCGCGGCGTCGACATCGAGATCCACGGCCGCAAGCTGAAAGTCCGCCGGCTGGCCGAGGGCGTGGCCTGGTTCGATTTCGCGCAGTTGTGCGAGGGGCCGCGCGCGGCGGCCGACTACATCGAACTCGCGCGCGAGCACCACACCGTGCTGATCTCGGGCATCCCGCAGCTCACCGTCGAGCGCGAGGACCCCGCGCGGCGCTTCATCAACCTGGTCGACGAGTTCTACGACCGCGGCGTCAAGCTGCTGCTGGCGGCGGACGTTCCACAGGAGCGGCTCTACACCGGTCGCAAGCTGCAGTTCGAATTCCGCCGCACCCGCTCGCGGCTGGTCGAGATGCAGACGCAGGAATACCTGGCACAGCCGCATAAACCGTAGCGCCGGTTTCGGCAGCCCGCCTGAAAGGCTGAAAGCTAAAAGGAAAGCTAAAAGGGGCCAGGCTCGATATTTTTGACGAACTTTGAGACGGACCTTTTCCGTGGACAAGGGTCTCGATAGCTGCTCCGGATGCCTCCTTATTCGAGCCTGGCCCCTTTTTAAGCCTGGCCTCTTTTTAAAGTCCCAGCGCATATCCACCGTGCGCTACGACACCTCGACCAGGCGGTCCGCCTCGGCGAAATACAGCGCTCCGCGGACTTCGTGGCCTGGCCGTAGCGCGGCCATCAACCGCACGTACTCCTGAGCAAAAGGGGCCAGGCTCGATATTTCTGACGATTGTAGAAATGTCAGGCTGACCGTTTTCGTGCACAGATCTCGGTAGCTGCCCTGGACGCGGCGGAGAAGCGCCGGCGGCGGCCGTCATAGGCGAGCTGCTGTCATCCGGGCCCTGACCAGATTGGATGCGAAGCACACGCGTATAGGCATCGCCTCGCCACGCTCGCTCGCGGCCTCGAACAAGTAAAAGGGGCCAGGCTCGATATTTTCAGGCTCGATATTTTTGACGAACTTTGAGACGGACCTTTTCCGTGGACAAGGGTCTCGGTAGCTGCTCCGGACGCCTCCTTATTCGAGCCTGGCCCCTTTTTCCCTTTTTCTTTATTCGAGCCTGGCCCCTTTTTAAGCTTGCGGAATTCGGTGAAGAACCTTTTAAAGCCCCAGCGCATATCCACCATGTGCTACGACACCTCGACCAGGCGGTCCGCCTCGGCGAAATACAGCGCTCCGCGGACTTCGTGGCTTGGCCGTAGCGCGGCCATCAACCGCACGTACTCCTGCACCTGCGCGCGGTAGGCCGCGCTCGCCTGCGCCACGTAGTCGGCATGGCGGTCCGCGGCCAGGGGCTGGGCGCTGGTCTTGTAATCGATCACCCACAGCTGCCCGTCGTCGTCCTCGAAGCAGCGGTCGATCACCGCGGATATCCAGCGACCCTCGCGCAGACCGGCCAGCGCGAACTCGGAGCGCGCCCAGGGCTTGGGCGATACCAGCCAGCGGCCCTGCGCGGATGCCAGCGTGCGTCCGAGCAGCTCGATCACGCGCCCGACGGCAGCTTCCACCAGCGGCTCGGGCATGCCGCGGCGACGCAGGCCGGCGGCCATCGAGCCGCGCTTCGATGTACCGGCGTCGGCCCAGGCCGCAAGCCCCTCGCCGGCGATGCGCTGCATCGCCTCGTGGTAGAGCGTGCCGACCAGCTGCGCGTACAGGTCACCCTCGTCGCGCTTGCTCTGCGGTTCTTCCTGCGCGGTGAGCACGGCCTCGCTCGGCCGCAGCGTGCGTACCTCGGCCGGCCGGTACAGGCCCGTGTCGTGCGGCAGGCGCGTCCCCGGCGGCAGGCGCGGTGCGCGCGGCGGCTCGCGCGACGACGCGGTGTCCGCCGGGGCCGGGGGCGGCGTGTCGACCGACGGCGGCGCATCGACCTGCGCGCGGATCACCGGCTCCAGCGCGCCCGCGAAGGAATTGGACTTCAGGCTCGCGGCGCCGGTCTGCGCGTCGCGTTCGACCGACAGGTACAGCGTCGCCGTGCGCCGTGCGCGGGTGACCGCCACGTAGAGCAGGCGCAGCGCCTCGTTGCGCCGCGATTCGCAGTGCAGGCCGTGCACGAAATCGTAGGCGCGGTGCGCCGGGTCATGGACCGCCTGCTGCGGTGACCAGGCCTCGTCCGGACGCGGCACCAGCAGGGTCGCATCGCCGTGTTCGAGCAGGTGCAGGGGCGGTGCCTCCTCCGCCCGGGTGCCGCGGTTGAGGCCGACCAGCAGCACGTGGTCGAACTCCAGGCCCTTGGCCTTGTGGATGGTCATGAGCTGGACCTGGCCCTCGCGCGGCGCCGCGTACAGCTCGCCGAGCCGGCGTTCGAGCCGCTGCAGGTCGCGGATGCCGCCGCCGCGCGTCTCCTCGCGCAGGCAGCGCAGCGCCTGGCGCAC
>CAMLNE010000148.1 GCA_946481265.1 uncultured Panacagrimonas sp.
TGCCGCCGGTGTAGAGCATGCGCACGGCCTTGTCGGCCTGCTCGAGGCCTTCGATCTCGTGCTGCCGCCATTTCATGCGGCCTTCGAGGTGCAGCTTGCTCAGTGCGCGGATCGCCTCGGGGAAGCGCGCGGCGTAGTCGATGACGATGAAGCCCTGCACGCGCAGGCGCTGCATGAGGATCAGCGGATAGTTCTTCGGCACGTCGTAGCCGCCCTCGTTGTTGTACGAGGAGATCATGCCGCACTGGATGATGCGGCCGAACAGGTTCATCTTCGCCATCAAGGTGTTCAGCGTGTCGCCGCCGACATTGTCGAAATAGATGTCGACGCCCTCGGGGCAGAGATCCTGCAGGCGCGCCTTGACGTTCTCGTGCTTGTAGTCGATGACCGCGTCGGCACCGAGCTCGTTGCGGACCCAGTCGCACTTGTCCTTGCCGCCGGCGATGCCGACGACCTTGCAGCCCCAGGCCTTGCCCAGCTGCACCGCGATGCAGCCGACGGCGCCGGCCGCGCCGGACACCACCAGGGTCTCGCCGATCCTGGGCGCGCCGATCTCGAGCAGGCCGAAGTAGGCGGTCGGCGCGACGATGCCGAACTGGCCGAACACGTCCTTGCGCGGGATGCCCTTGACCTCGGGCACCGGCGTCAGCATCGCCGCGGGCGTGACGGCGTACTCGCTCCAGGAACCGATGCCCATCGCGTAGGAACCCACCTCGAAGGCGTCCGCACCACTGTCCACCACCTTGCCGACGATGAAGCCGCGCATCGGCGCGCCGAGCGGCACCGGCGGCATGTACTGGTCGGCGTCGCTCATCCACAGGCGGTTGGTGGGATCGAGCGACAGCCACTCGGTCCTGACCACGACCTCGCCCTTCTTCGCCTTGGGAACCGGGTCTTCGCGCCAGACGAGGTCACCGTCCCTGATGTCGCCCACGGGACGACGCGAGAGGATCCACTGCCGGTTCACTGCCATCGGGCTCGCTCCAGGTTCTAGGCGTGGGATGCCCGGATTATGGTCGCCCGAATCCGGGACGAGGCATCAGGGCACACCCCTCAGGCTCGCAGCCCCTGCCCGGACGCGCAAGCGCGTCCGGGCCTTCCGGCCGTGCACGTCCCTGGCATGCCGACGCCGCCGACGGCACCAACAAGAAGGGCGCCGCGGTCAGGCGGCGCCCTGTTTGACGGCGTCGATCGCGCCCTCTTACATCCCTACGCCGCGTTCACCGTCAGCACCGGCTTCTGCACCAGGCCGAAGGCCTGCAGCACACCGAGCAGCTCGCGGTGCCCGAAGGCCTGGCAGCCGGAGGCGAAGCCGACCTTCCGCGGTGCCGCCTGGCACAGGTGATAGGCGGCGTAGGCCTGCAGCAGGCCGGTCTGCTTGTAGTTGCAGGTGCCGTGGATCACGCAGTGCGCATGCCCGGCCGGGCCGCTGGCGTGGACCGAATCCACCGAGATGTTGACGCGCTGGTTCTCGCGCGGCGGCATGCCGGCCTGCAGCGAGGCGGCCATGTCGGACAGCGCCTTCTTCTGCTCCGCCTTGGGCATCTTCTTGATCTGCTCCTCGACCACGGTCGTGATCTGGACCACGCCCTCCATCACGGTGCGCTCGAACACGCCGCCCATCGCGCGGCAGTCCTTCACGCGCGGATCGTTCTTGAACCAGACCGGGTGCGCGGTGCCGCCCCAGGGCAGGGCCATGGCGACGGCGTGCTGGCCGGGGACGATGCACTCGGCCTTGGCGAACGGCGACCACTGCACGTACTTCTTGTTCTCGAGGTAGTAGAAGTTGGCGGTGAGGATGGAGAAGATCGTCTGCGTGGAGGCATAGGTCGGGAAGCCCTTCCACAGCACCAGGATGTCGAGCGTGTCGAGGCCCGGGGTCTCCAGGCAGATGTTCGCGGCGATCTCGCCGGTGGTGTACATCTGCGCGATGCCGGGCGACAGCAGGAGATTCTTGCTGGCGAACTTCTCGCCGTAGTGCTCCTCGCACCACATCATCCAGTTCTGCTCGCCGTTGGTGTCGGTGTAGTGCACGCCGGCCGCGAGGCAGGCCTCCACCGCTTCCGGGCCGTACTCCATGAAGGGTCCGACCATGTTGCACATCACCTTGGCGCCCTTGAGCAGCTCGGTGAGGGCCTCGGTGGTGTGCTTGACCTCGACGATCTCGTATTCGGCGGTCTCGATGCCCGGCACCTTGTCCAGCACTTCCTTGATGCGCTTGGCGTCACGGCCGGCGGCGATGAAGGGCATGTGGTACTCGCGCAGGAACTCCGCGACCAGACGACCGGTGTAACCGGTGACGCCGTAGATGACGACGGGCTTCTTGCTGCTCATGGAATCTCTCCTCGTGGGTCTTTCGGTCGGCCGCTGGCACGCGACAGCTCGATGGTTGCAGAAAGTGCAGGGTGAAGCTTAGGCGTGGGGCGATTGACAGCCATTCGCCCCCGGTGACAGGGTTGTTGTCCCGGGGTGACGATCAGGGCGGTTACGAGATGCGGGCCATCGACATCGAACGCTGCGTAATGCCCAACACCTACGTCAAGCAGCTGGCGCAGGAGCTGGGCAAGCCGGCGCAGGTGGTGGCCGGAACCGGCATCGGCGCCGACGAGATCGAGCACTACTCCAAGCCGGTCACCGTGAGCCAGCACCTGCGCATGCTGCGCAATGCGCAGGCCCTGGCTCCATCGCCGGACTGGTACCTGAGATGGGGCCAGCGCATGGGCGAGCACTTCCACGGCCCGGTGAGCATGGCCTGGCTGAGCGCGCCCACGCTCGGCGAGGGCTTCGACGTCTTCCTGAAGTACATCCCCAGCCGCGTGCCCTACCTGCGCTGGCAGGGCCACGAGGAACAGGACCGCTTCGTCGCCGAGGTCTCGGGCCTGATGGACTTCGGCGACCTGGCCGCGACGCTGGTGGAAGTGCCGATGCTGGTGATGCACGAGTACGCGCGCACCATCCGGCCCGGCTCGATCGCCGACGCACGCATCGAACTGGCCCACCCCGCCCCACCCCACCACGCGCTCTACGCACGCTGGTTCCAGTGCCCGGTGCACTTCGACGCCGGTCGCAACGCCCTGGTGTTCCCGCGCCATTGGCGCGACATGCCCAATGTCGGCCATGACGAGACGATCTGGGAAGCCGCGTGCAATCGATGCAAGGCCCTGTGCGGCACGGCCGAGGATCGCGACACGCTGACCCTGGTGCGGCAGATCGTGTTCGACAGCATCGAGCAGCACGCCCACGGCGAGGGCTTCGCCCCCAGCCTGGAGGCGGTGGCCACCCGCCTGCACTGCTCGCCGCGCACCCTGATCCGCCGGCTCAAGGCGCTCGACACGAGCTATCACGAGGTGGTGGACAAGGTGAAGAAGCAGCGCGCCTGCGAGCTGCTCGGCAACGAGCAGCTGCGTATCCGCGAGATCGCCGATGCACTGGGCTACGGCGATGCCGGCGGCTTCGTGCGTTCCTTCAAGCGCTGCCTGGGTGTGACGCCCGGCCGCTATCGCGACCAGATGGCGTCGGCGGCCACCAGGTCCGGTGAGCCGGCCGCCCGGCGCAACGCGCGCGCCTGACGCAGGTCCGCCAGGTCCGCCAAGTCCACCGTTTACCCGTGTCGTAGGAGGGCCGAGGCGTCGGCCGTCAGTCTGCGTCCACCGATCTCGCATCGGTTGTGCGCAAGCCCTCACGACATGGAGATTCCCATGAATGACGCAAGGCCCCAGGCGACCACGCACCGATTCGACCCGCCCGGCTGGTCGGTGCAGCGCTTCGCCGAATTCTGGTCCGACCCCCGCGCCGAAGACGTCCCGCCGCTGGTCACCGACGACGTCATCGGCTGGTGGCCGGGCGCCGATGAGCCGGTGCGCGGCGTGGCGCCCTATTCGCAGGCGCTGGCCGATCTGCTGAAGCTGCTGCCCGACATGCGCCTCACCGTCGCCGAGCACGCCCGCAACGGCGACACGGTGTTCGTGCGCTGGATCATGCGCGCCACCGGCCGCAGGGGTCCGTTCCAGTTGACGGGCATCGATCGCATCACGATGCGCGAGGGCCGCGTGGCGGAGAACGTGATTCGCTTCGACAGGGCGCACCTGAAGCGCCTCGCCGGCCTCGACTGAGGGTCCTCGCTCGTCGAGCGCGGCGATCCATGGCAGGGTGGCATCCCCTTTCACCGCCACCCCGCTCTCGCCATGGCTCTGCTGGACCAGATGCTCGACCGCTTCGTGCGCGTCGGCACCCTCGACGTGATCGATCCCGACGGGACGCGCCGTACCTTCGGCGGCAGATCGCCGGGCCCCAGCCTGACATTGCGATTCAAGGACGCCGCGGTGAAACGCCGCCTGTTCCTGAATCCCGAAATGACGGCGGGAGAGGCCTACACCGACGGCACGCTGGTGGTCGAGGACGGCTCGATCCGCGAACTGCTGATGCTGTTCGCGGCCAACCGCGCGCACCTGCGCGGCCAGCCGCTGCAGAAGGCGCTGCGCACCGCGTTCAAGCGGCTGCGCAAGCTGGGGCGGCGCAACACGCTCACGCGTGCGCGCCGCAACGTCGCGCACCACTACGATCTTTCCAACGAGTTGTACCGGCTGTTCCTCGACCAGGGCATGAACTACAGCTGCGCGTATTTCCGCTCGGCCGACGACAGCCTGGAGACCGCGCAGCACAACAAGCTGCGGCACATCGCGGCCAAGCTCTGCCTGCGTCCGGGCCAGCGCGTACTCGATATCGGCTGCGGCTGGGGCGCGATGGCGATGTACCTGGCCGAGCACGCGCAGGTCGAGGTCGTCGGCGTGACGCTGTCGGAGGAACAGCTCGCGCTGGCGCGCGAGCGCGTGCAGGCGCGCGGCCTGTCGGACCGCGTGAAGCTGGAGCTGATGGACTACCGCAAGGTGCAGGGGCCGTTCGATCGCATCGTGTCGATCGGCATGTTCGAGCACGTCGGCGTCACGCAGCACGCGGAGTTCTTCAACAAGATCTCCGAACTCCTCGCGCCCGATGGCGTGGCGCTGCTGCACACCATCGGTCGCATGGGCGGTCCCGGCACCATCTCACCGTGGTTCCAGAAGTACATCTTTCCGGGCGCGCACGTGCCCTCGATCTCGGAGGCCACCGCGGCGGCCGAGACGGCCAAGCTCTGGGTGACCGACGTCGAGATCCTGCGCCGCCACTACGCCGAGACGCTCTGGCACTGGGATCAGCGCTTCCAGGCCAACCGCGAAACGATCGCCGGCATGTTCGACGAGCGCTTCTGCCGCATGTGGGAGTTCTACCTGATCGCCGGCGAGATCGGCTTTCGCTACGGCAAGCAGATGGTCATCCAGATGCAGCTGTCGCGCGATGGCGATGCGGTGCCGCTGACGCGGGACTACATGGCGGAGGCCGAAGGCAGGCTTGCATAGCCCGGACGAAGTCCGGGATTGAACCGGACAGCCCGCGGCTTGGCCCGGGCTACTTCTTCGCGCCGAGCGGCGATTTCGGCCGCACGTAATCCTTCGACGTGTTGGCGAAGTCGATATACCAGTCGATGCTGGCCGGGTTTTGCATCGCGTCGCGGCTCGCCGCCTTCTCCAGCGGCCAGCCCATCAGGATCTTGCGGATCGGCACTTCCATCTTCTTGCCGGTGAGCGTGTAGGGAATCTGCTCGACCGCGTACATCCGGTCCGGCACGTGGCGCGGGCTGCAGTCGCCGCGCAGCTTAGCCGTGATCTTCTTCACCAGGGCCTCGTCCAGCGCGAAACCCGGCTTGAGCTTGAGGTACAGCGGCATGAAGAAATTGCCGCCCTCGAGCTCGCAGCACACGACCAGGCTGTCGGCGACCTCCTCGACCTGCTCGACCGCGCGGTAGATCTCGGCGGTGCCGATGCGCACGCCGAAGCGGTTGAGCGTCGAATCGCTGCGGCCATAGATGTAGCAGCCGCCGCGCGCGTTGATCTTGATGAAGTCGCCGTGGCGCCAGACGCCGGGGAACACGTCGAAATAGGCCTCGTGGTAGCGCTTGCCGTCGGTATCGCCCCAGAAGAAGATCGGCATCGAGGGGAAGGGTTTGAGGCAGACCAGCTCGCCCACCTCGTCGATCACTTCCTTGCCCTCGTCGCTCCAGGCCTGCACATCCATGCCCAGGCAGCGCGCCTGGATCTCGCCGGCATATACCGGCAGGGTGGGACTGGCGCCGACGAAGCCGCTGCACAGTTCCGTGCCGCCCGACTGCGAGGTCACCCACAGGTCCTTCTTGACGTTGTCGTAGAACCACTTGAACGTCTCGGGCGTCGACGGCGCACCGCCGAGCAGCGCGGCCTCGAGGTTCGACAGGTCGAACTTGTCGCCCGGCCTGAGCTTGGCCTTCTCCATCATCTGCACGAAGGTGGGACTCGCGCCGAAGGTCGCGGCGCCGGTGTCCGCCGCCATCTTCCACAGCAGGTCGAGGTCCGGGTACACCGGGCTGCCGTCGTACTGCACCGCGGCCGCGCCGGTCAGCAGCGAGGCGACCACCAGGTTGTACATCATCCAGCCGGTGGTGCTGTAGAAGAACATCACGCTGCCGGGCGCAAGGTTGAGATGGAAGCTCATCACCTTGAAGTGCTCCACCAGCACGCCGACGTGGCCATGCACGATGGCCTTGGGCAGGCCGGTGGTGCCCGAGGAAAACATCACCCAGATCGGGTGATCGCAGTCGACGCGCTCGTAGCGGAACGACTCGCGCGGCACGTCGGGGCCGTCCAGCAGCGAGGCCCAGGACTTCGCGTGCTCGACCGGCGGCTGGCCGCTTCCGGGATGCAGGTAGTCCAGCCAGACCACCTGCTCGAGCGTGGGCAGCGCCGCGACGATCTGACGGACCTCCGCAGTGCGCTCGAAGTCCTTGCCGCCGAAGCGATAGCCATCGCAGACGAAGATCAGGCGCGGCTCGATCTGCGAGAAGCGCTCGATGACGGTCTTGGTGCCGAATTCCGGCGCGGCCGAGGACCACACCGCGCCGATCGCGATCGTGGCGATCATCGCGACCGTGGTCTCGGGCACATTGGGCATGTACGAGACCACGCGATCGCCGGGCTGGACGCCCAGGGCGCGCAGCTGCGTGGCCAGGATGCGCACCTGCCGCCCGAGCTCCTGCCAGCTCAGCTGCGCCAGCGGCCGGTTCTCGGTGAGATGGTGGATCGCCGGCTCGCCGGGCGCCGCATCCGCTTCATGGCGCAGCAGGTGCTCGGCGTAGTTCACGCGCGTGCCCGGGAACCATCGGGCCCCCGGCATCGCGCGGCTGTCCAGGACCTGCGTGGGCGGCGCGTCCGAGACGATCTCGAAATAGTCCCAGATCGCCGCCCAGAAGCCCTCGATCTCGGTGACCGACCACTGGCGCAGCGCCTCGTAGTCGGCGAATGACAGCCCGCGATCCTCGCGCAGCCATTCGATGAACCGGGCCACCTGCGAGCGTGCCGCGAAGGCGGGGCTCGGGGTCCACAGCAGCTCTCCTTCGACGACGGCGCTCACGGCTCTCTGTTCTCCGGTGTACCGGTGTATCAGCGAAGGGCGTAGACGTCGTAGGTCACGATGCCCTGCTCGAACAGGACCTCCCCGACGTTGACGAACTGGCAGCTGTTGACCCAGGCGTAGGCCGGGCTCGACGTGGCAATGCGCGGCGCGGCGCGGATCTGCGCCTTCTCCGGCAGCCGGCCCTCGAGCAGGTTCTCGTAGCCGCGCGGCCCCAGGTCGAGCAGGCCGTTGTAGACCACATAGAGCAGCGCGCCATCATGCGTCTCGACGGTGGCACGCACGTCGAGCACCCCCTTGCCATCGCGGCGGATGGTGAGCCAGTCGCCGCCCACCGGCTTGACGTTCCCGATGCGGGTGCCCTCGGGCACCCACACCTCGCCGCCGGTGACATAGAAATTCACGCGAATGTCGTCCGGCACCGGACCGATCAGCTCGGGCGGACTCAGCGTGGCGTTGTAGGAAAAGACGTGCTCCAGCTTGAAGTCGAACATCGACGATCTCCGGTGTGCTCTTTCTCGTTCGGCCGCGCTTCAGCCGCGCAGCGTCGCCAGCCGTTCCAGCACCTTTTCCGGCACGGCGTCGACCGGCACCTCGGCGAAGCGGAATCCACCGGCCGGCGCCGCGGCCGCGGCTTCGCCGGACCAGAACGCCGTGCCCAGGTCCAGGCCGTTGGCGGCACCCGCGACGGGCTTGGGCGCGATCACGAACTGCAGGCCGGTGGCATCACCGGCGAACGCGGCGGCGGTGGGCAGGCGCACGCCGAGGTCCCAGCGATAGTGCCCCGCGATGTTCATCACCGGCTGGTACCAGGCCAGCTCCTCGGCGGAGGTCGGCTCGCCGCCCTCGCGCTCCTCCAGCAGCAGGCCGTCCACGCCCGACTCGCCGAAGCTGCGCACGAACTCGGCGACATAGACCGAGCAGGAGTCGGCCTCGTCACCGCCCACCTCGACTTCCGCGTCGGCGCCGAACGCGAGCTGCCAGGCCTCGCTGACCCAGGCGCGCGGAGAGGGAATGGCGAGCACCAGCAGGGCGCCGCTGAAGGCCGCGCGCAGACCCTTGAGCATCTCGATCAGGTGCGCGCGCATCTCCTCGTCCGCCAGCAGCGTGCGGGCCGGCGCCACCGCCCGCTTCTTGCCGGCCATGGCCTCCTTCAGCGCCGGATGGCTGGCCACCCAGGCCGCGGCGATGCGGCCGACCGGCACCACGGTGAAGTCGGGCCGCAGCAGGCCCTGCGCCTTGCGTCGGAAGGCCACGTATTCGGCGCCGTCGTGCCAGGGCGTCTTGCCGCTGGCCAGCAGCTTGTCGGAGTAGGCGGTGTCATCGAGCCAGAGCAGCGGCTTGTCGCCGGCGGCGAGACGGTCGAGGAGCTTGGGCATATGGGGTTCCTACGGATTCATCCAGGATGGGCTGTCGTTGTGTACCGATTCCCCGTGCACGACAGGCTGCACGAAGCGGAATTCTTCAGGGCATGCGACATCGGTCGCGTCCGCTGCACCGGGGCTCAGGCGGCGGTCAGGCCGCCGTCGACCACCAGTTCGCTGCCGTTGATCCATTTCGCGGCGTCCGAGGCCAGGAAGATCACGGCGCTGGCGACGTCGCGCGTCTCGCCGAAACCCATCGGATGGATCGCCTTGATCGCGCTCTCCGCACCGGCGTAGTCGGGTGCCAGGCCCAGGTCGACGAAGTGCTTGATGAAGTTGGTGCCCATGTCGGTGGACACGATGGCCGGATGCACCGAGTTGACGCGGATGCCGGTCTTGAGCTGCGCGCACTCGATGGCGGCGGCCTTGGTCATCAGGCGGACCGCGCCCTTCGAGGTGTGATACGCGACGTGCGCGGTGGTGCCGATGATGCCGGCCACCGAGGACAGGTTGACGATCGAGGAACCCGGCTTCATCACGCGGATCGCGTGCTTGTGACCGAGGAAGACGCCGTTGACGTTGACGTCCATCACGCGGCGGAAATCCTCGAGCTCGCACTGCGTGATCAGCGCGGCGGTCTCGATGCCCGCGTTGTTCACCAGGATGTGCAGGCCGCCCAGCTTCTGCACCGCGAAGGCGACGGCCGCCTCCCACTCGGATTCGACGGTGACATCGTGCTTGTGGAATTCAGCCTTGCCACCGGACTTGACGATGCGGGCGACGGTCTCGCGCGCGGGCCCTTCGAGCACGTCGGTCACCAGTACCGCGGCGCCGGCCTGGGCCAGGGCCTCGCTCACGGCGGCGCCGATTCCGCGTGCACCGCCGGTCACCAGGGCCACCTTTCCGTCGAGGCGGAAGGCCTTGTTGTAGTCGTTCATCCTGCTCTCCATGGGTGCGCGACGTGACCCGTCGCGACGTGCGCAGAGCTTAACCCGCATTTCTCACAGGTCGCCGGAGAATCCGCTTCAATCTACTGATCTGAG
>CAMLNE010000149.1 GCA_946481265.1 uncultured Panacagrimonas sp.
CAGATCAGTAGATTGAAGCGGATGCTCCGGCGACCTGTGAGAAATGCGGGCTAGCGCCTGAGGGGGATCAGCACGGTCCGTCCGCGGAACTCGAAGGCGATGCCCTCGGCGCTGATCTCGACGACGCGCGGACCCTCGCGCAGCGGGGCGCCTTCGATCGCCTTCTGCCCGTTGATCAACGCCCAGCGCCGCGTCGGGTCCTCGTCGTAGACGTGCACATCGACGCGCAGCTCGGGGAAGGCGGCGCGGTAGTCGGAGGGCATGTCGCGCAGCGGCGTGAAGCCGTCGGCCGCGGGCTCGACCGGGATGGCCGCTTGCGGAGCGGCAGCGGGCTGGGCTGGCGCGGTCGGCTCCGGATCGGCAGGGACGGACATCGAAGCAGGGTCGGCGGCCATCGGCGCCGATTCAGGGCCCGGCTCCGCCTCCGGCTGGGGTTCGCGGCCGGGGTCCGCTGCCGGTTCACGCTCGATGACGGGCGTGGGCGTGGAGACCGGGGCGGCAGGCTCGTCGAGCAGGTCGTCGATCGACTCGGCCAGGACCTCTTCCTCGAGCGCCGGGTCGGCCGACGCCGGGCCGGGTGCCGGCCAGGGGTCCGGTGGGACCACCGGCACCGCTTCGGTCGGGACGGTGCCTTGCGCCGGCGCCGCACCCGCCGCCTGCATGGCAACTGGCGTCGGCCCGCGGTCGGGATGGCGCGGCCACACCAGCACGGTCAGCACGAGCAGGCCGGCAATCAGGCCCAGCAGCGCGAGCACACGCCGCGACGGCTGCCGGGAAGGACGTCGCGCGCTCGGCGCGGTGACGTCGCCCAGCGAGGGCGTGCGACCCAGGTTGCGGTCGCGCTCGGCCTTGCGCAGCGCATCGAGGATGTAGCTCACGCCGGGCTCATGGCTCGAACCGGAGCGTGGGCGTCCCCGGAGCGGGATCGGACAGCGCGATGCGCGTGCGGATGCCGACCACGCCGTCGGCGATCAGGTCGCGTGCCTCCTGGAACAGGCGCACCTCCTCCTTCAGGCCCGCGTCGTAGCGATCCGAACGCACGGCCCGCTTGCCCATCATCTCCGCCAGCCGCTCACGCAGCCAGACAATGCTGGGGCCGCGCTGGCCCGGCGCGAGCTGCACGTCGCGGGTCTCGCGTCGCCACAGCAGGAAGATCTCGCCGTTCCAGGCACGGCTGAGATCCTCGATCGAGACGTCGACGCCGCCGCGCCCGATCTCGACACGCGCACGATCGTCGGTGAGCTGGGTGACCAGCGCGTAGCGCTGGGCGCCGGCGTCGTCGCTGAGCGTGAGGATCGCCGGACGATCCATCTGGCGAAGATCCTTGAGCCCGCCATTGGTGCGATAGCACTCCAGACCCTGGGCGCGCAGCGTGCGGCAGACGTTGGAGCCGCTCTTCACACTGATCGCGTTGTCCCATAGCCGGATGAGCTGACCGGTGAGCTGCGCCAGGCTCTGCCTGGACGCGAACACCTTGTTCATGGCCGCCGGATCCGGCGGTCGCACCTGCGGCGCGGCCGGCGGCGCGAGAGCGGGCCGGGGCGCCGGGGCGACGGGCGCCGGCTGCGGCGCAGGCGCCGGTGCCGGCGGCGCCACGCTGGCGACCGGCGCGGTGTCTTCCTCGGCGGGCTGCGCCTCCTCGGCCACCGGCATCGACGAGGGCTGCAGCAGACGCAGGATCGTCTGATAGATCAGCGCACCGCCGATCATCAGGGCCAGGGCGATCAGGGCCCCCTCGAACCAGGTCAGCGAGAGCAAGGGCAAGCCGCCGCCGCTGCGCCGGTCCAGCCGACCCCAGCCGACACGCCGGTCGCCCAGCGCGTCGCGCTGCTTGCCGAGCACCTCGAGCGCCGCGCCGCGCACCAGCTCGGCGCTCACCCGGTGCTGGTGGCTGGCATAGGCGCCCAGCAGCGCGCGATCGCAGAGCACGTTGATCAGGCGCGGGACGCCGCGCGTGCGCCGATGGATCTCGGTGATCGCCTCCGGCGCGAACAGCTCCTCCTGCGTGCCGGCCACACCGAGCCGGTGGCGGACGTATTCGGCCGTCTCGTCCTCTTCCAGCGGTGTCAGGTGGTAGCGCGCGGTGATGCGGCTGGCCAGCTGGCGCAGCTCGGGGCCGGCCAGCACGTCGCTCAGCTCGGGCTGGCCGATCAGCATGATGCGCAGCAGCTTTTCCTTGTGCGTCTCCAGGTTGGTCAACAGCCGCACCTGTTCGAGCACGCCGGGCTCGAGGTTCTGCGCCTCGTCGATGATCAGGACCGTGCGTTTGCCCTGCGCATGATTCTTGAGCAGGTGCAGGTTCAGCGCGTCGACCAGGTCCTTCAGTGTGGGCGTGGGTTCGCGGTCGTACACCACCCGCAGCTCGTCGCAGATCGACTGCACGAACTCGCGTTCGCTTTGTCGCGGGTTGTGGATCATCGCCACTTCGACGCCCTCGAGCTTCTGCTCGAGCAGGGTGCGAACCACGGTGGTCTTGCCGGTGCCGACCTCGCCGGTGAGCTGCACGAAGCCGCCGTACTGGCCGGTGCCGTACAGCAGGTGGCCCAGCGCCTCCTGGTGACGCGGCGACATGTACAGGTAGGCGGGATCGGGAGTGATCGAGAACGGCATCTCCCGCAGGTTGAAGAACTGCGTGTACACGACTGTTTTGTCGGGCTTCAAAAGTGCGCGGGAGTATAGCTGCGGCTCGCCGCGCGCCGCGGCGCCGATCGCGGGCGGCAGACGCGGCCGGGCGATGGATTCGGGCTCATCGCTGGAAGTCGTAGAGGCTGCCCAGGCCGAGCAGCTGCGTGAGACGGTCCAGGGCGGTGCGCGACTCGTCCAGCAGCTGCGGATCGGCCAGATCGCCGACCTCGAGGCGGTCGCGGTAGTGGCGCCGGACCCACTTCACCAGGCTGGCGTGACGCTCCGGCGTGAGCCAGCACGGCGGGTGCACCGCCTCGCGCTGCGCCGGCGTGAGCACCACGCGCAGGCGCAGGCAGGCAGGTCCGCCGCCGTTGCGCATCGACTGGCGCAGGTCGAACACCTGCACGCCGTCGATCGGGACCGCGGGATCGTCGATCCAGCGCTGCACCAGCGCCCAGGCGCGCGGCTGCTCCCGGCATTCGCGCGCGCACAGCAGCCAGGTGCCGCCGCCGGGCAGGTCGACCAGCTGGCTGTTGAACAGGTAGGACTCCACGGCCTGGTCCAGGCTCAGCTCGGCATCGCGCACCGCGATGAAACGCGCGGGCGTGGCCGGGCCGAGGACCCGGCGCGCCTGGCGCTGCAGCGCCGCGCTGTCCTCGAACGCGAATTCGTGATGCAGCAGCAGGGACCGGTTGGCCGCCGCCACCACGTCGTTGTGGAAGGCGCCGGCCGCGATGGCGCGCGCGTCCTGGCGCACGAAGGCGACGCGCGCCGGCGGCAGGCCGTGGCTGCGGGCGATCGCCTCGCCGGCCGCGCGCGTCTGGCGCCCGATCGGCTCCACCGGGGCGTCGGCATCCGCGTCGGGGGCATCCCCGTCGGCGGCCGGCGGCGTGGCGTCGCGACCGTAGACGAACACCTCCAGCCCCGGCGCGCCGTGCTCGGCGCACAGTCGCAAGTGGTTGGCCGCGCCCTCGTCGGCACTGTCGGGCCGGGCCGCCACCGGTGGATGGATCACGAAATGGGCGGGGTCGGGAAACAGCCGGGCCAGCACGCGGCCGGTGATCGCCGCCTCCAGCGCACGATGCGGATGCGACACCAGGTTGGCCGGCGTGAAGTGCACGCGGCCATCGGCGCTGTCGGCCGCCGGCGATACCGTCGCGGCGTTGGCCGCCCACATGCTCGATGCCGAACCGACGCTGGCCAGCAGGTCGGGCGCCTCGCGGCGCACGCGATCGAGGATCGCGGCGTCGCGGCCCCGATAACCCCTGCCGCGCAGGCTCGGCAGGTGCGGTCGCTCGTGCGGCGGCAGCAGGCCCTGTGGCAGGCCCAGGTCGACCAGCGCGCGCATCTTGGCCAAGCCCTGCAGCGCCGCTTCGCGCGGGTTGGAGCGCTGCGAGGCGTTGCGCGCCGAGGCCCGGTTACCGCGGGCGAGCCCGCCGTAGTGATGGGTGGGGCCGACCAGGCCGTCGAAGTTCGCTTCCACAGCCTGCGGAGGGGGGACGGGATTCATCGGCCGAACCTTAACCTGCATTTTCCGAAGCCTTTCCTCGCGGCAAGGAAAAAGCCGATGCAGGCAGACAGGCCACCGGCCTGGGAAGTCGTGGCTGCGCAAGCGATCACCCGCGTGCACACGAGGGCCGGCCCCGGCGGAGCCGCAAGGCGCGCGACCCTGCATCTCCCGCATCGCCGCCGATGCCCTCTTTCGAGCCGGCGAAGCGGCATGGAACGGCCGCGACACGGCGCTTGCCATCGATTGTCAGTGTGCGACCAATGAAGTCAGACCCAGGCGGCAGCTGCCCTCCCGCCCAGGTTTCATCGTCCCCGCATTTCCTTGTCTAGATTGATATTTCAAAACGTCGGAAATCCGGCACGGAATACGCTGCGCAGCAGGCCATGACGGTCCCCGCACATTCCGGACAACAGCGCTTGGCTTCTCGACGACGCTCTCTCCCCGCTGAGTCGTCGACCCGGCCCGGCCGGCATGCCGGCCGGCCGGGCCGATTTTTGATTCGCATTTTTCTACCGGAGTAGATGGAGTGTTCGACATGTCCACCACGGCCACCAGGAAAGCGAACGTGCTGGCACGTCGATTCAGCCACGTCTGCATCATCTCGCTGGCCGCGCTGGTCACGTCGGGCACCGGCCTGCTGGCCTATGTCAACGACGACCCGGGGCCGCCCTGGCTGCGCTCGATGGTGCTGGTCTCGGCGGCAATGGTGGCGATCTCGTTCGTCGGCTGGCTGGTCATGAGCCTTGCCGCCTTCGCCCACGAGATGAGCACGCGCTGAGTCCGAAACCGGCTCAGCGTGGGGTATCGCCCCCGAATCGGCGCCGCAATTCGCGCAGCATCGTGGCCGTGCTCAGCGGCCGCTGTCCCAGGTGCGGGGCCAGCGCGGACCTGAGCAGCTGCCGCGCCGCACGAAGATCCCCGGCCTGCTCCAGGCGGTCATCGCGCAGCGCGATCAGCATGCGGCCGGAATAACTGTCCTGCTGCGCGGCTGGCACCGGCTGCGGGCCTTCGCCGCCGCCGAACGCGTAGTGCAGGGCCGGATCGAGATCCGGCGGCAGGTCCAGGCCGAAGCCGATCTCCGCCAGCAGGCTCAGCTCGAAGCGCCGCAAGGCCCGTTCGCCGAGGAGCGCCAGTCCCGCCAGGGCCTCGCCATAGGCGTCGAACAATTCCGGATGGGCATCATGGCGCTGCACCAGGCGCAGCAGCAGCTCATTCAGGTACCAGCCGCTGAAGACCGCCTCCCCGCCCAGCTCCAGCGGCGTCCCCTGCGCCTCGACACCGCTGAGCGTGCCCAGATCGCCCGACTCGTTCCAGGACAGGAACAGGGGACGGAAGGACTGCAGCAGTGCCCGCGGCCTGGACTTCGCGCTGCGCGCCCCGCGTGCCAGCAGTCCCACGCGGCCGTGGGTACGCGAGAAGGCCTCGACCAGCAGGCTGCTGTCGCTGTACGGCGAGGCTTTGAGGACCCAGGCGGGTTCGAGCTGGACCCGCGCCCGGCTCACTCGTTACCCAGTCCGAACTGGCGCAGCGCCTTGGGGTCATCGCTCCAGTTCTCGCGCACGCGGCACCAGAGCTGCAGGAATACCTTGGCACCCAGCAGGTGCTCGAGTTCCTTGCGCGCCGTCATGCCCACGCGCTTGAGCGCGCTGCCGTTCTCGCCGATCACGATCTTCTTCTGCCCCTCGCGCTCGACCCAGATCACCGCGTCGATGCGGTGCAGGCCGCCACCGCTGCCGCTGCCGCTGCCGACCGCCGTCTCGGCGCCACCGGCGAGTGGCACCGGCGTCTCGCCGCGGCCGCGCCGGGCCTCGACGGTATAGGACTCGATCGCCACCGTGAGCGAGTAGGGCAGCTCCTGGTTCAGGGTGCGCGTGAGCTTCTCGCGCACCACCTCCGAGGCCAGGAACGCATTGTCGAAGCCGGCCACCATGTCCGGCGGATACAGCGGCGGGCCCTCGGGCAGCCGCTGGATGATCTCGTCGGCCAACGCCTCGACGTTCTGCCTGCGCAGCGCCGACAGCGGCACCACGAAGCTGAATTCGCGCCGGGCGGCCAGCTTCTCGAGCTCGGGCAGCAGGCGGGCCTTGTCGCTCACGCGATCGATCTTGTTGACCACCAGCCCGACCGGCGCCTTGACCCGGGCCAGGCGCTCGAGCACGGCGCTGTCCTCCTCGGTCCAGCGTCCCGACTCGACCACGAACACCGCCAGGTCGACGTCGTGCAGGCTGTTCGCCGCGGCCTCGTTCATGGCCCGGTTGAGCGCCCGCTTGCCGCCCAGGTGCAGGCCCGGCGTGTCGACGAACACGATCTGGCCCTCGGCGCGGTGGACCACGCCCTGGATCGCGTGGCGCGTGGTCTGCGGCTTGTGCGAGACGATGCTCAGCTTGCGGCCGACCAGCGCGTTGAGCAGGGAGGACTTGCCGACGTTGGGTCGTCCGACCAGGGTGACGATGCCGCTGCGCATGAAGTGTCTTCGGAAAAAAAACGGGGGGAAAGCGGGGTAAATCGCTTCAGGTGGAATCGTCCTGGAGCTGCTGCAACAGCATCGCGGCCGCCTGCTGCTCCGCGGTGCGCCGGCTGCTGCCGCTGGCCTGGGCCATGCGCTCCTCATCGACAAGGACCGCGCGCACGCTGAAGTATCGCCGATGCGGGGGCCCGGATTCGGCCAGGACCTCGTAGCGGGGCAAGGCGCGACCATGACCCTGCAGCCATTCCTGCAGCCGCGTCTTGGAATCCTTGAGGGTCTCGGCGTCGGGAAGGTTCTCCAGCTCGGGGGCGAACATGCGTGCGCACACGCGCTGCGCCGCGGCGTAGCCACCGTCCAGGTAGACCGCGGCCACCAGCGCCTCGATCGCGTCGGCGAGGACCGAGTCGCGCCGCCAGCCGCCGCTCTTGAGTTCGCCTTCCCCCAGGCGCAGGCAGTCGCCGATCTCGAGCCGTCGCGCGATCGTCGCCAGCGAGCGCTCGCGCACGATGCTGGCCCGCAGGCGCGACAGATCGCCCTCGCCGGCGCGCGGCCGGGCTGCGAACAGCACGTCGGCGGCGAACAAGCCGATCAGGGCGTCACCCAGGAATTCGAGGCGCTCGTTGTTGTCGGCGCTGTACGAACGGTGCGTCAGCGCGCGGGCCAGGTGCGCCGGTTCGGCGAACACGTGCCCCAGGCGGGTCGCCAGCTGTCGATCGCGCGCTTTGACGTCCACCGATGCCCCGGCCCGCGTCAGGAGTCGATGTCTCCACTACCCGGCTTCATCGGGTGATCGCCCTTGAAGTGGATCACGACGAACACGTTGTAGAAGAGGTTCACGCGGGCCTCGTAGTCATAGGACAGCAACCGGCCGCTCTTGCCGCGCTTGATCTTCACGTCCCGGTCATCGATCTGCTTGATGTAGTCGATGTCCCAGCGCCGCTCCAGCGTGCTGCGGATCTCCTGCGGCGGGGCGCTGGCGTAGTCCGGATTATCCGCCACGCTCTTCACGACGCGGACCACGGTCATGTGATTCATGTACAGCGGCCCGACCTTGATGACGATGATCGCGAAGAACGCGATCGTGCCGAACACGAACAGCAATCCGAACCACCCCAATCCCCGCTGACGACCGACCGACCTGTACATGCGGCTCCTCCCTGGATGCGCGCGGCAAGCTTAGCGGATGCCGCCGCCGGCGGGCCGGCGCGGTGGCGAGCGCGCCGCGCCTCAGCGCAGGGAAATGCCGATGCGGGAGAAATTGGGCCGCATGCGGGCCGCGTCCCAGCTCATCCAGACGAAGAACGCACGACCGACCAGGTTGGCCTCCGGCACCGTGCCCCAGCCGCGGGAGTCGAAACTGCCGTCGCGGTTGTCGCCCATCGCGAAGTACTGGCCCGGCGGGATCTCGACCTCGAAATCGCGCGCCGGCTCGTCGGGATTGACGATGACGTGGTGCACGTGCTCGGCCATGTCCTCACGCAGGCGGTAGGCGGTGCCGCCCGGGACCCGGGGTGCGCTGTACACGCCGTCGGCGGTCTGCGGCAGGGCCTCGCCGTTCACGTACAGCACCTTGTCGCGATAGGCGATGTGGTCGCCCGGCAGGCCGACGATGCGCTTGATGAAATCCACGGACGGGTCGTTCGGCCAGCGGAACACGACGATATCGCCGCGCTGCGGCCGTTCGCCTTCCCAGAATTCGTGGTGGAAGACGGGGTCGCGCAGGCCGTAGGCGAACTTGTTGACCAGGATGAAATCCCCGACCAGCAAGGTCGGGATCATCGAGCCGGAAGGAATCCGGAAAGGCTCGGCCACGAACGAGCGCAGCAGCAGGACCGCGACGATGACCGGGAAGAACGAGCGCGAGAACTCGATCAGCCAGCTCGGCTTGTCCTTGGCGCCGATCAGGCTGCGCCGCCGCCGCGCCAGCCAGAGCACATCGAGCAGCCAGCCGATGCCGGTCAGGACCGTCAGCAGCGTGAGCAGGACCGCGAAATCGAAGTGCACATCGGACGGCAGGTTCATTCTTCCCTCGCTACTTCTTGCGATCCACGCCGAGAACCGCCAGGAAGGCTTCCTGCGGGATCTCGACCGAACCGACCTGTTTCATGCGCTTCTTGCCTTCCTTCTGCTTCTCCAGCAGCTTGCGCTTGCGGCTGATGTCACCGCCGTAGCACTTCGCCGTGACGTCCTTGCGCAGCGCCTTGATCGTCGAGCGGGAGATGATCTTCGCGCCGATCGCGGCCTGGATGGCGACATCGAACTGCTGGCGATGGATCACCTCCTGCATGCGCTCGCACAGGTCGCGACCGCGCGTGTAGGCCGAGTCCCGGTGCACGATGCTGGCCAGCGCGTCGACCTTGTCGCCATTGACCAGCACGTCGAGGCGGACCAGGTCGGCGGTCTGGAAGCGGGTGAACTCGTATTCGAAGCTGGCGTAGCCGCGCGAGACGCTCTTGAGGCGATCGAAGAAGTCGAGCACGACCTCGGCCAGCGGCATCTCGACTTCCATCTGGACCTGGGCGCCGAGGTAGCGCAGGTTCTTCTGCACGCCGCGCTTTTCCATGCACAGCTGCATGACCGGCCCGACGTAGTCGTGCGGCATCAGCACGCGCGCGGTGATGATCGGCTCGCGCAGGTCCACGAACTCGCAGCCCTCGGGCAGTTCGGCCGGGTTGTCGATGCGCCGCACCTCACCATCGGCCATCACGATCTCGTAGACCACGCTGGGCGCGGTGGTGATCAGATTCAGGTCGTATTCGCGCTCCAGGCGCTCCTGCACGATCTCCATGTGCAGCATGCCGAGAAAGCCGATGCGAAAGCCGAAGCCCAGCGCGCTGGAATTCTCGGGCTCGAACTGCAGGGCCGAGTCGTTCAGGCGCAGCTTGGAGAGCGAATCGCGAAAGTCCTCGAAGTCGTCCGCGTCGACCGGGAACATGCCGGCGAATACGCGCGGCTGGATCCGGCGGAAACCCGGCAGCATTTCGCTGCAGGGTTTCGCCGCGATCGTCAGCGTATCGCCCACCGGCGCGCCGAGAATGTCCTTGATGCCGGCGATCAGAAAGCCGACCTCGCCGGTCTCCAGCCGATCCTTGAACACCCGCTTGGGCGTGTGCACGCCGAGCATGGTGACCTCGTGGTCCCGACCCGTGGACATCACGCGCACCTTCTGCCCCTTCTGCACCGAGCCGTTGATGACACGGATCAGCGAGACCACGCCGAGGTAGTTGTCGAACCAGCTGTCGACGATCAGGGCCTGCAGCCGGG
>CAMLNE010000150.1 GCA_946481265.1 uncultured Panacagrimonas sp.
ATGCAGGCGGCGAGGGCCGCTGCTGATGGCGACGCGAGCGGCGGAATTCCGGCGCTGACGGTCGCGATCCCGCCATGGCCGCGCGGCAACGCATCGGCAACAGCGGCACGCCGACGCGGATACGAGTGCAACTGCGTGTGCCGCGACGGCGCCGGTGGCCGCCCGTCCCCGTCGTGGCGCCGTCGATCGTGCGCACCCCGGGCAGAGACCGCCGGCGCCGATACTGGCATGGCAATTGGGTATGCACTCCTGTCGATGCAGCAGCCCTCGTTTTTCCTGACACACCCGAACAGCACACCACCATGTTCATTCCCATCAAATCGATCTGGCTCGCCGTCCACCGCGTCTTCAGCGATGCCGGAATCCACCCCGGCGACAGCCTCCCGGTGCAGAAGCTGATGCAGGTCTGGCCCGAGAGCGGCCTGCGCCAGCGCGATCTGGCCACGGCGCTGGAAAGCCTGAGCCGCGTCGGCTTCGTGCGCCTGACGATGACACCGCAAGGCGTCTGCGCCGAGTTGGTCGACGAACAGTTCGGCCTGCTCGATCGCAACGGCCGCGACAACGCGGCCGCCGCCACGCTCAACCGCATTCGCCAGGCGCGTGGCATGCCTGCGCACCTGGCACCCCTCAGGCAGGAGTACAAGGAAGGTCGTCGTTCCGAGGACCGCGCCGAGACGCTTGCACGCGCGGCCTGAGCACGTCCGCGCGGTCGCGGGGCTGTATAAGGGCGAAGGCCTGCACATCCAGCGAAACACGACCCGCAAGCGCCGCGGTTGACGCTGCCGGCCGCTCGCGCGCAGAGTCGGGGCGCAACCGGATTCCGCCCCATGAGTCCTCGCAAGAAAACGCCGGCCTCCCCTGCTTCACCGAGCATCCCGCGCGACGCGTCCCGCACTGCGCGCAAGACGCCCCTGCCGGCATCACCGCTGTCCGAACCCGCGCTCGCCGCCATCGTGCGCTCGCAGGAGGGCCAGCCCTCGGCCGAAGGTTTCTGGAAGAGCGCGGGCCGCTTCACCAAGCTGCGCTGATCCCGACTGCCGTCGCTGCGCTTGCCGCAGGCGCGGTCGGCTGTCATAAACCCCCGGCAACCACTCCCCTCCATAAAAGAAGAAGAGGTGTCTCATGGGTCTGTTCAGCTTCGTGAAATCGATCGGCGAAAAGCTGGGTGGCGGCGCCCGCATCGAGAGGGAAAATCTGACCGCACACATCAAGTCCCTAGGACTTCCGGTGGAGAAGTTCCTGGCCTCGTTCAACGAGGACGGCGAGTCGGTGGACATCTTCGGATGGGTCCCGGACCTGGCGACCAAGGAAAAGCTGATCCTGGCGGTGGGCAACCTGCAGGGCATCAGCAAGGTCACCGAGCACCTGCACATCGGCAAGCCGCCGGCAGCGCCGGCGTCCGCACCGGCCGCCACCGCAGGCACCGCGCCGGCAGCAGCCGAGGCCCCCACCCCGCTGTCGGCGGAAGAGGACGTCAAGCCCACCTCCACGTTCTACACCGTCCAGAAGGGTGACTCGCTGTCGAAGATCGCCAAGGAGCAGTACGGCAACGCCAACCGCTACTCGGAAATCTTCGAAGCGAACAAGCCCATGCTCAAGCACCCGGACAAGATCTTCCCCGGACAGGTCCTGCGCATTCCCAGGTGACCGGGCGCGTCGCCGCGTCGCGGGCGGATATGCAGCGGCGTGGTTCCGCGACGGTCGTCGGAAGATCGAGCCGCGCATGGCAAGGCAGCCTCCGGCGGCGGTGGCGGGCCTTCGCCCCCCGCCGGATGGCCGTGATCGTTCAGGGCTTCTTGCCGCTCGCCGCGAACTCGGTCACCTGCACCACGGGCTGAGCATCGGTGTAGCGGGGGATGTCCTCCAGCAACTTGGCACCCACCTTCTCGAAAGACTGCAGCTACTTTTCGCGCGACTCGAAAAACAGCGTCGCGATCGCCTGGCAGGTCGACGACACCGCGGCGTCCACGCCCCTTGCAATGTCCCAGTGCAGCAGGTCCATCTCCTGCCCGACCATCGCCAGGTGCGCCGACTCGTGGCAGTTCCAGTCGAAACGGCTGCTCGGCGGATACATCACGTGCACGATGATCTGGGCCATGCGGTCTGCTTCATTTTCTGCGGCGGTGTTGATGAAGTAGAACGGCTACCAGCCTTCAGGGCCGCGGAACGATGCCTCGTTCGATGAGGCTGCCGAGCCAGTGGCGGAACATCTCCTCGGTGTCGACGAATTCCGTGAAGCCCGCCTGGCGCAGCTTGACCGCGCTGATGAATGCCGGCGGCGGTGTGGTGGTGGCGCCGGTGGCGAAGCAGAAGTCGGCGATGTGGTGCGACTCGCCGAGCAGCGCATCCAACCGCAGGGGGCGCAGGCCGTGCCGCTCGACGATGCGATCCCACACCGCCGCCTTCGACGGCAGGTAGGTGCTCAGCGCCATCGGACGATCCGGCGCAGGTTCGACGCCGAGCGCATCGGCGATCGCCGGCCACAGGTTGCGCCACTCGAAGACATCGCCATTGGTGATGTTGAACGTCTGGTTGCGTGCGTTGGCCGCACGCGCGGCCCAGGCCAGCGCATTGCCGACCAAACGCGCGTCCGAGGCCTCCCACACGAACGAGGGTCCGCCGGTGAAACCGAATGGCTCGCCGAGTTCCCGGCAGATCGCCGCGTACGCGCCGAGCACCGGCGCCACGTTCATCGCCGCGCCGCAGGCCTGTCCGACCACCATCTGCGGGCGGAAGATCGTGTACGCGAAGCCCTGCACGGCCGCCTTCTCCCGCAGGTAATCCTCCTGCAGCCAGTAGAAGTTCGGATGCGGGTCGCGCGGGCTGCGCTCACGCGCCGGAATATCCATCGGGTGCAGGTGCAGTCCGTAGGCCTTGGTGCCCTGCATGATGCTCACGTGCTGGAGCCGCCCACGCTCACGCGCCAGCGGCTCGATCACCGTGCGCAGCAACTCCAGGTTGAGCTGCATCTGTGCCGGGTCGTTCCAGCCCGCGACGAGGCCGGGCTGCTCCGACAGCGCGGCGAACACCACGTGGGAGACGTGGGAGACGTCGGCCAGTGCGCCCAGCGCCGCATCCGCCGTGCCGCGGTCGAACAGGTCGAGCCGCAGGTGGCGGAACCGATCGCAGGGCTCGATCTCCGGCTCGCGTCGCGACACCCCCACGACGTTCCAGCCGGCACGCAACAGCGCATGGATGGCACTCGTGCCGACGACGCCGCTCGCGCCAACGACCACTGCGGTTGTGCTCATGTCGTCGCTCCGGTTCTACGGGTCAGCCGATGGCAGCGGCGCCCTGCTGCCGATCGAGATGGCGCTCGCGCACCACGAGGTAGAGCGGAAACGCGAAGCAGGTGCCGAGGTAGGACAGGAAGAAGAAGAGCCAGCCGATCTTCGCGCCCAGTCCGATGCGCTTCGCATCGGGCACCACCCACACCAGGTAGGCAGCCCAGCAGACCAGGATGTCCACCGTCAGGAATCCGGCGGCGCCACCGAGCTGGAACGGCTGGATGAAGAACGAGGGGAAGTTGAGGATATTGTTTCCGGCACGCATCCAGTCGAAGGCCATCGGCCAGGCGACGAACAGTGAGCCGATGGCAATCAGGATGAGGAAGCCGTGCTTGAGCTGCTTGAGTGTCATGGAGATCGATGGGTCGTGGAATGATGATGAAAACGTGGAGCCGCGACCTTACATCCACTGCGGCCACGGAAGATCGGCCGGATTGGGGACGCCGCGCAACTCGATAGGGACCACCAGGCACCGCGGCAAGGCGACTGCGTGGTCGATCCGCGATGTGCCGTCAGCCCTCCGCCGGGGCCACGCGAAGCACCAGGCCATCCAGCACATCGTCGACCTGGACCTGGCAGCTCAGGCGGGAGGTCGAGCGCTTCTCCAGGCTGTAGTCCAGAAGCACGCGCTCGTCCGGCGTGGCGGGGCCCACCCGCGCCGCCCAGGCCTCGTCGATGTGCACGTGGCAGGTGGCGCAGGCGGCGTTGCCTCCACATAGCGCCTCGACATCGCCCCGCTCGCGCAGCACCTCCATCAGGGGCTGCCCGGAGGCCGCCTCGACCGTGTACGTCTTGCCGGCGCGGTTGGTCACATGGATCTGTGGCATCGGCCCGCGGTACCTCAGAGGGTTTCTTCGGTCAGGATGCGCACCGTGTCCGGCCACGGGGCATTCGGAACCCGGGCGCTGGCCTGTACTTCGACGGCCATCGACGCCTGCGCCAGCGACAGCACCAGGCGCATCAGCCTCGCTTCGGGCCCCGGCATGTCGCGCAGCGGGAACTCGGCGAGGTGGGCCATGGCGGCGTCGGCGTGCGGCAGCATCGCATCGTAGAAGCGCCGGATCTCGTCGAACGTGGTGTCGCAGCGCTGGTGACGGCGCTCGTTCTGACCCGCGACGGCCCAGTAGGCCACGAAGGGCTCGAGCGCCTCGAATCCGGGCGGCAAGGCGCGCTCATCCGCAGGCACGGTCGCCATGATCCTCATGCGCAGGCCTCCATCGCGTCCTCGAGCGACTCGGCCTGCCCGAACTTCTCGTGCAGCTTGATCATGCGGCGGATCAACACCTCATGGTCCTGCAGGATCATCTCGTGCTTGACGCGGGCGGCGACGCCCTTGTGCGTGCGCTCGACGTTGGCCAGGTCCTCGAGCACGACATCGGCGAGCCGCGCGATGTAGTGCTCCTGGTGAAAGGCCTCCCGCACCGTCTGCGGCTCGGGCACGAAGAAGCGCATCTCGTAGCGCGACTCGCCCAGCGAGATCGGCCAGATCTCATGCGTCCAGAAGCCGCCGCCAGCAACGTCCAGATGGAAATTCGGAAAGATCTCGTTGATGTCCATCGACCAGGTCGGCGACTTGGCAGGGTTCACGCTGCGATGCCCCCTCAGGGCCTCGGTGTCGTCGCTCTGGTTGGCCGCCAGGACGTTCTCGGAGACCATGCCGGAATACGCCAGCTTCTCCACCAGTGCGGCTTCCAACGGCTGGTACTCGGGATTGCCGAACAGCGAAATCGAATGATGGGGCCCGAAGAACTCCGCGTTCTGCAGATGCGACATCGGGTTCGAGGCATTCGAGAACGTCGGGCCGATCGTCTTCGAATGCAGCACCGGAATGTGGTAGGACTCGCTGAAGGCGTCGATCAGGAACTTCCAGTTGCACTTCAGGTGGGCCTGGATCCTGATCGAGCGATGCGCATTGGGATATGGGATGCCCGACAGGAACTCGCCCATCGAACCCAGGAAGTCGCGCAGCGATACGCGGTTCTCCGGGTTCAAATTGATGAAGATCCAACCGTCCCATACATCGCACTGCACGGCGTCGAGTCCGCATTTCTTCTTGTCGACGCCGAAGAACATCTTCTCGTCGCTGATTGCCAGCAGCCGGCCGTCGTTGCCGTAGGTCCAGTTGTGGTACGGGCAGCGGAACATCGTCTTGCGCGAACCCTTGGTGTCCCACACGACCTGGTTGCCGCGGTGCGAGCAGACGTTGTGGAACGCGCGGATCGCGCCGCTGGCCTGGCGGGTGATCAGGATCGAGGCGCCGCAGATCTCCACGTCCTTGACGATGTAGTCGCCGGCATTGGGCAGGTCTTCGACCCGGCCCATGATCAGCCAGGTGCGCCGGAATATCGTCTCGCGCTCCCTGTCGAAGAAGGCCTGCGATCGATACGACTCGAGCGACACCGGTCCGGTATCCAGGCCCGCGGCCCGGGTGAAGTTCTCGCGCATCCTGCTCCTCCATATCGACGATGGCCAGGGTCGGTACGAGCCCATCATGCTTCAATTTATAACGCATGCTAAAACGTGTTCTGGAAAGAGGCAAGGCCGCGCGCCCGGGCCGCGATGCGGCAAGCTGTGGCATTCGCGCGGCGCGCGACCAACGTCAGGGAACCGGATATCGATGCCCAAACCCGTGGTGTGGCCGGCCGTCCGGCAGCAGAAGAAGGAAGCTCGTCGCGACGCGATCCTGAGCGCCGCCGAGGCGCTCGTGCGGGAGACCGGGTCGACCGACTTTTCAGTCGGCACCCTGGCACTGCGGGCCGAGGTAAGCGTGGCCACGCTGTACAACCTCATCGGCTCCAAGGGAACCATCCTGTACGCCCTGCTGAACCGCACCATGGACCAGCTCGAGGCGGCAACGCAGGGGCAGCGCCCGGCGGATCCCTACGACCAGGCGCTGGCCGCCGCCGAGGCGGTCGCCCGCGTCTACACGGAAGACTCCGATTACCAGCGCCCTCTGTGGCGGTTCGAGCTCGGCGTCATCGAGCCGGATCATCGGCCGGTGCTGATGAATCGCGCGCTGGATTTCTGGTCCAGCCAGCTGCGACCCTTGCAGGAGGCAAAGCGTCTGCCCAAAGGCATCGGGCTGGCGGACCTGGCGCGCGAGTATCAGATCTTCTTCACCGGGGCGCTCGACCTGTGGGTACAGGACGAACTGAGCGACGCGGGCTTCAAGCTGCAGGTTCGCTACGGCATCCTGCTTCGCCTGCTCGCGCTCGGTGATGCGGCGGAGCGCGAGCGCCTCATGAAGGTGTTGCGCAAGACTCATCGCCAGCTCCACCAGCTGGAGCGCGCACGGCCGACGGTGTAGAGCCGGTTGGCCTGTGACCCCGTAGCACGATGCGCAAGAGCAGCTTTGCGCACCGTGCGCCGGCACATGATGGGCGCGTGGAGACACGCGTCAGGCGCAAGGACGAGAAAAGACAGGGGGAGAGGTCGATCCGCGCATGACGGCGCGGGATCCCGACCTGTGCGTCCGCACGATTGGCGGCATCGAGGCGCGGATCGACCCTGGCGATCGCCGGATGCGCTGCAGCCCGCAGCGGTCCATCGACCCGGGAGATACCGCATGCAAGCCATCACAGCGTGCCGCGCAGAACGCGGCCAGGGCATGGTGGAGTACATCATCATCGTGGCGCTCATCGCGCTCGCGGCGATCGCGGCCTTCTCGTTCTTTGGCGGCGCGGTGCGCGGTCAGACCGCGCAGATGGCGCAGCAGGTGGCGGGGCAGAACGTCACCACCGGTCGCCAGGCGGCGCAGACCGCGGCCACCAGCGCACTCGCCGAGGCCAACGCGAAAGCCAACCTCAACAACTACGTGGACCGCGACAACCCCTGAGCGGCGCGTCCATCCCCGGCCACGCCGGTACGCATGAACCGCCAGGCACTTCCGCCTCGCCGCGCAACCGGCCCGGTGCCGCCAGGCGGCGCCGTGCAGCGTGGCCAGGTCATGCCGCTCACGGCGGTGTTCATCGTCGCCGTGATCCTCGCGCTATGGGTTCTCTACGACACCGGGGAACTGATGAGCGACCGGATCCGCCTGCAGAACACCGCGGACAACGTCGCCTACAGCAGCGCCGCGCTGATCGCACGCGATCTGAACTTCATCGCCTATACCAATCGCGCGATGGCGGCCAACCAGATCGGGATCGCGCAGATGGTCGGCCTGAGTTCCTGGGCCGCGAGCATCGAGCAGTTCGCGGTGAACATGAACGAGATCGGCCAGTTCATTCCCTATGTCGGCGCCTTCACCGCTGCGGCCGAGAGTACGGCCAGCGCCGCCTCGCTGGGCCTGGACAGCCTTGCCCGCCAGGTGATCCCGCTCAACGAGCAGTGCATCGAGGGCCTGTCCGCAGCCCAGCGCATCTTCCACGCCGGCTTCATGCTGCAGCTTCCGGCCTTCGGCCGCGACATCGCGCTCGGCAACGACCCCGATGCCCGCGCGCTGCTGGCGGTCGGCAGCGCGTCGCTCGACGATGCGGGCAGCACGTTCGAACAGTGGAATGCCCAGATCGGCGGGCAGTACGCGCTGCGGCGTGTGACCGACGCCTCGGCCGAGGCGCAGCTGCACCAGCGGCGATACGAGGCATTCGACCAGGTGGTGCGGGATTCGCGTGACCGCTTTTCCACGCGGCGCAGCTACGACTGGCCGCCACCCTTCAGCGGCCACCAGGGCCTGGTCCGCTGGAAGACGCGCAAGTACGGCGGAACGGAATTCTTCCGCAGCATCGACCCGGACACCGACACGCACCGCTGGGACTGGGCGGCGATGGAGACGGCCAGTCTCTACGCCGAGGTCCACGTACCCATCAAGGGCTGGGAGACCGCGCCCGGCGTGCCGCGCGAGCTGCCGCTGGCCTGGGGCGCGGCACATTCCCTGGACCGCGGACGTGCGCCCACGGACTTTCACGACTACGGGAACAGCAGCGCGCGCCGCGCCAGGACGCTGTGGGGCAACGGAACCTGGCGCAACCGACAGGCCGCGCGCCTGCTGCGCAGCAGCCCGGCCTACAGCCGGTCGATCGGCGGCAAGGATCACGTCCACCACCGGCTCGCGTACATCGAAGGCCTGCGTCCGTTCCACGAGTTGCGCGCAGACCAGCCGGCTCTGGCCGGGCCGGCCGTCGTCGCGCTCTACGTCAAGGACCAGGCGCACATCGATTCGCAGCGCCGCATCGTCGAGCGCGACGGCGGCAGCGTGAGCGGGGCGCTGGATACCGGTGCCGCGGGCGGACTGCTGGCCGGCCGCATCGGCGCCGCGGCCAAGGCCGAGCCCTACTACGCCAGGCCCACCGACCTGGCGGACTGGCGCCGCGACGACGGACGCCTGGAGTACGGCAATCTCTACAACCCCTACTGGCAGCCGCGGCTGGTCGATCTGAGCGACGCGGAAAAGGCGACCGCCACGGCGATGGTCACCGAGGGCCAGGTCGTGGGAGGCGCCTGGTGAGCGCGCACCGCCTGCCGTGGCGACGCCGCCGCGCGCCGTCGCGCGGCCAGGCGCTGACCGAGTTCCTCTTCGTTGCGGCCTTCCTGCTCATCCCGCTGTTCATGCTGATCCCGGTGATCGCCTCGCTGATCGCGCTCGAGCAGGACGTCGAGATGGCGGCGCGCTACGCGGTATGGGAGCGCACCGCCTGGCCGCGTGCACCGTCCGGTGCCGGGCCCGCAGACGCCTGGAAGTCGGACGAGCGGATCGCCGCGGAGATCGATGCACGCATCTTCGCGCTCGACGATGCGCCGGTGGTGTCCGACGCCGGCCTGACCGCTGCGCTCGACCCGATGGCCTTGCGCCCGCAGACCGGCGACCGGCTGCTCCGGAATCGCGCGGGCGCGGGCACCGAGGCGGCCGCCTACGCCACGCAGCGATCGACCACGTCCGGCCCCGGCGGCCCTGCCGCCGTGATGGACGACGCCCTGGCCGCGCTGGGCGGCATCACGCGTTTCGACCTGGACTCCGGCGGGCTGATCGACGCCACGGTGTCGGTGGACATCGTCGACCTGGACGCGCTGTTCGGCGTCGAGGGCACGGACATGGGACGCCTGCGGCTCAGCCGCAGCAGTCGCCTGCTGGTCGAGGCCTGGACGGGAGGAGAACGACGCCAGGTCGAGCAGCGCATCTCGGGCCTGCTTCCACAGCAGTTCATGGACAGCCGCGCGGTACGTGCCGTGCAGGACTTCGCCGCGTTCGCCCCGGGCGCGCGCGAGTTGCGCAGCGACTGGCTCGAGTTCGGGCACGTCGACATCGGCCCGCTGCCGCCTGCGCGGCTGGGCCCCGAGTCACCATCCCGATGAGGCGCAACTCGCTCCGCGGAGTCGTCGCGCTGATGCTCGCCTGCGCCGTTCTCGTGGCGCAGGCGGCGCCGACATTTCGCGGTATCGAAGACCTGCGCCTGCCGCCGGGCACGCGCACGGAGCGCTTGGGCCAGAGCCTGCGCATCAACGGCGTGGAGACCTTCGCCTGGCGGTTTGTCGCCCGCGTGGAGGTGGAGCCGCTCGCCGCGCATTTCGCCCGTGAATGGGACGGCTTGAAGCGCCAGCGTCTCGGGCACTGGGAGCTGCT
>CAMLNE010000151.1 GCA_946481265.1 uncultured Panacagrimonas sp.
TCGTGTTCGAAGGCGAGCACGTGGAGAAGGGCGAGACCGTGGTGGACGGCGAGCCCAACCCCAACGACATCCTGCGCCTGCTGGGCGTGGAGCCGCTGGCGGCCTACCTGGTCAAGGAAATCCAGGACGTCTACCGCCTGCAAGGCGTGAAGATCAACGACAAGCACATCGAAACGATCATTCGCCAGATGCTGCGCAAGGTCGAGATCAGCGAGACCGGCGATTCGCGCTTCCTGCAGGGCGAGCAGGCGGAAATCTTCCACGTGCTGGCCGAGAACAAGAAGCTCAAGAGCGAGAACCATCGCGCGGCGAACTACGAGCGCCAGCTGCTGGGCATCACCAAGGCGTCGCTGTCGACCGAGTCGTTCATCTCGGCGGCGTCGTTCCAGGAGACCACGCGCGTGCTCACCGAGGCTTCGGTGCGCGGCTCGCGCGACGAGCTGCGCGGCCTCAAGGAGAACGTCATCGTCGGACGCCTGATCCCGGCCGGTACGGGTCTGGCGCACCACGAGCAGCGGCGCAAGTCGCGTGGCGGCTCGCTGCTGGCCGATCTGCAGGCCTCGGCGCTGTCCGGCGGCGGCGGCAGCTTCGAAGCCACCGGCAGCGAGCGGGTGCTGCGCGTCTCGCCGGCTGCGGACGGCGGAGACGACACGGAAGAAGCAACAGACGAGGGTGCGGAGGAGTAGACGGGACCGCGAAGCTCGGTGCCGCAAGGTTGTAACGAGTTGTAACGAGCTGTAGGAGTGGTACGACGAAGCCCCGCATTGCGGGGCTTCGTCGTTTCTGTGTGACCAAAGCGTCTCTCTACGCGGGCGACGCCCGATTGTCCGACAATTTTTCGCGTGCTACGGTCGATGGCAACGCCGGTGCATCAGCAGCAAGCGCCGGCGCATCGGCATCGCGCAAACAAATAAATAACGAGGAGAAGACATGACCCGGAAGGTACTCATCGCGGGCGCCAGCGGCGTCGTCGGTGCCGCGGCGGTCGAGGAATTTCTCGCCCAAGGCTGGGATGTCGTCGCCCTGTCGCGACGCAAGCCGGAGATCGCCGCCAGCCGTCCATTCCAGCACCTGGCCGTCGATCTTCAGGATGCGTCCGCCAGCGCTGCGGCCCTGTCCCAGCTGACCGATGTCAGCCACGTGGTCTATGCCGCCCTGTTCGAGAAGCCCGGACTGGTCGCGGGCTGGTCGGATCGCGACCAGATGGACACCAACCTGGCGATGCTGAGGAATTTCGTGGAGCCGCTGCTCGCCGGCTCGAAGGGTCTCAAGCATGTCAGCCTGCTGCAGGGCACCAAGGCCTATGGCATCCACCTGCACCCGATGCCGATTCCCGCGCGCGAAAACGCCGCGCGCGACCAGCACGACAATTTCTACTGGCTGCAGGAGGACTATCTGCGCTCCATGGCGCAGAAGGTCGGCTTCGAGTTCTCGATCCTCCGCCCGCAGCTGATCATCGGTTCGGCCTACGGCGTGGCGATGAACCTCGCGCCGATCATCGGCGCCTACGCGGCGATCTGTCGCGAGCTCGGCGAACCCTTTGGTTTTCCTGGCGGCATCTCCTACGTGTGGGAGGCGGTCGACGCGCGCCTGCTCGCGCGTGTGTTCGCCTGGGCCGCGGTCACGCCGGCAGCCGCGGGCCAGCATTTCAACGTCACCAACGGCGACGTCTTCGAGTGGCGCAACCTGTGGCCAGCCATGGCTCGGACGCTCGGTGTGGAAATCGGGCCGGACAAGCCGCGTTCGATGGCGACCTGGCTGCCGGAGCAGGCGGACGTGTGGGATGCGGTGGTGCGCCGTCACAAGCTGCGGCCGGTGAAGATGTCGCAGCTGCTTGGCGAGTCCCATCACTACGCGGATTTCTGCTTCGCCTACGGCGCCACCACGCCGCCGCCGCCCGCTTTCGTCAGCGCCATCAAGCTGCGCCAGGCCGGCTTCACCGAGGTCTGCGACACCGAGGAGATGTTCTGCCACTGGCTGGGCAACTTCATCGAGCGGGGCATCCTGCCGAAGCCCTGAGCGGGCGCGGACGGCCGGGGGGGCGCGAACCCCTGGCCGATCCGCCGACGCTGAGGGAGCACCCCTCGGGAGGTGCCCGGATTGCCCGGCCGGCCCACGCCGTTCCAAGGTCCGGGGACGACGGTGCTGGACGATCCGAGGTACGCACGCGGCGCAACGCCGCTCCAAGGAGATGACGCGATGAAGATGGGGGTGATGTTCGATTTCCGGAATCCCGAGCCGTGGCGCAAGCCCGATCCCGCGTTCTACCAGTCGCAGCTCGACGAGATCGTGCGGCTCGAGCAGCTGGGTTTCGACAACTGCTGGCTCACCGAGCACCATTTCGTCGAGGACGGCTACAACCCGGCGACCCTGCCGGTCGCCGCGGCGATCGCCGCACGTACCAGCCGGATCCGGATCGGCACCTTCGTCCTGCTCATGCCGTTCCACAATCCGGTGCGGCTGGCCGAGGACGTCACCAGCATCGACATCCTGTCGAACGGGCGCTTCGACCTGGGCGTCGGCCAGGGCTATCGCGCCGGCGAGTTCGAGGCGCTGAAGATTCCGCGGCGTGAACGCGCCCCCCGCATGGCCGAGGGCATCGAGCTGGTGCATCGCCTGTTCACCGAGAAGAACGTCACGTTCGATGGCCGGTTCACCCAGGTCAGCAACATGACGATCCATCCGCGCCCGGTGCAGCAGCCGTGCCCGCCGATCTGGATCGGCTGTCGCACCGAGAAGGCCACCGCGCGGGCCGCGCGCATGGGCTTCCACATGATGGCGACGATCGGGCCCGATCCGGCGCCCTCGTACCGCGCCGCTCTCAAGGAGGCCGGGCGCGATCCGAGCGCGTTCAACATCGCGCAGCTGCGCATGGTCTACACCGCGCCGACGGCGGAGCAGGCCTGGGAGGAGACCGCGCCGCATCTCCATCACATGCTCAAGCTGTACGGCCAGTGGCTGTCCGAGGCCAACGACGCCGAGGGCGACACCGCCATGAGCGAGATTCCGCCTCCGGAGAAACTGCGTCACTCGCCGTATGCCGAGGGCATGATGATCGGCACACCGGACGAGGTGGCGCGGAAGATGGAGAAGTTCAGCAAGGAATACGACTGCACGCATTTCGTCATGGGCTCGCAGATGCCGGGCGCAGACCCGGCCAAGGCGACGCGTGCGATGGAACTCTTCGCCAGGGAAGTGATGCCGAGCTTCCAGACGAAGTAGCCACGGGACCGCGCGGCTTTCGCGCCGGCCCGCGAAAGCCGCGGCAGGAATCGGGCGGTGCCGGAGCGCCAAGCCCCCGCAGATCGGCGAAGCACCTAAAATCGGCGGATGCAGGAACTCGCCGACATCACGCCCCTGGTTGCTTCGCTCAATCCCGCGCAGAAGGAGGCCGTCACCGCGCCGCCCGAACACCGTCTGGTGCTCGCCGGTGCGGGCTCCGGCAAGACGCGCGTACTGGTGCATCGCATCGCCTGGCTGATCACCGTCGAGGACGTCTCGCCGCTGTCGATCCTGGCGGTGACCTTCACCAACAAGGCCGCCAGCGAAATGCGCGGGCGCATCGAGCAGCTGATCGCCGTGCCGGTCCGCTCCATGTGGGTCGGCACCTTCCACGGCATTGCGCATCGCATGCTGCGCCTGCACTGGAAGGAGGCCAAGCTGCCTCAGAACTTCCAGATCCTGGATGCGGACGACCAGCTCCGCCTGGTCAAGCGCGTCCTCAAGGCGCTGGACATGTCAGACGAGCAGTGGCCGCCCAGGGCGGTCACCGGCTGGATCAATGCGCAGAAGGAAGAGGCGCGCCGGCCGCAGCACCTGGCGGATCTGGGCGACTACACGCAGCGCCAGTATCTGCGCGTGTACACCGCCTACGAGGAGGCCTGCGCGAAATCCGGCATGGTGGATTTCGCCGAGCTGCTGCTGCGCGCCTATGAGCTCACGCGCGACGTGCCCGATATCCAGGCGCACTACCGCCGCCGTTTTCGCCACATCCTGGTCGACGAGTTCCAGGACACCAACACGCTGCAGTACGCCTGGCTCCGGATGCTGGCGGGCGACACCGGCGTCCTGTTCGCGGTCGGCGACGACGACCAGTCGATCTACTCCTGGCGCGGTGCCAAGGTCGAGAACATGGTGCGGCTGGAGAAGGATTTCCCGGGCGCCGAGGTGGTGCGCCTGGAGCAGAACTACCGTTCCACCGGCACCATCCTGAAAGCCGCCAACGGACTGATCGCGAAGAACACCAACCGGCTCGGCAAGAACCTGTGGACCGACGGCGGCGAAGGCGAGCAGATCCAGCTCTACGCGTCGTTCAACGAGTACGACGAGGCGGAGTTCGTCGCCAACCGCCTGCGCGAACATCTCGACGGACGCTGCCGGCACTCCGACCTCGCCATCCTCTACCGCTCCAATGCGCAGTCGCGCGTGCTCGAGGAGGTGCTGATCCGTTCGCGCATCCCGTATCGGATCTACGGTGGCCTGCGCTTCTTCGAGCGTCAGGAGATCAAGGACGCGCTCGCCTACCTGCGCCTGCTGCACAACCGTGACGACGACACCAGCTTCGAGCGTGCGGTCAACACGCCTGCGCGCGGCATCGGCGCCACCACCATGGAAAAGCTGCGTGGGATCGCGCGTGCCAGCGGCGTATCCCTGTGGATGGCGGCGCGCAACGCCAGCAACCAGCTCGGGCGCTCCGCCGGCAATGTCGGCCTGTTCCTCAAGCTGATCGACGACCTGCATCAGGAGACGCGGGAGCTGGCGTTGTCCGCGGCCACCGAGCTGGTGATCGCGCGCGCCGGCCTGCGCGAGCATTACCGCAAGGAGAAGGGCGAGCAGGCCGAGGGAAGGCTGGAGAACCTCGACGAGCTGATCAGTGCCGCGCGCTCGTTCGAGCTCGATCCGGCCGCGCGCGCCAGCGTCGACAACCCGGACGAGCCGGTGCTGGACCCGCTGACGGCCCTGCTCACCCACGCCGCGCTCGAGGCGGGCGAGCAGCAGGCCGGTCCAGGCGAGGACTGCGTACAGCTCATGACCCTGCACGCGGCCAAGGGCCTGGAGTTCCCGGTGGTGTTCATCGTCGGCGTCGAGAACGGACTGTTCCCGTCCGCGCGGGCGGTCGACGAGGGCAACCTGGAGGAGGAGCGGCGCCTGTTCTATGTCGGCATCACGCGCGCGCGCCGCAAGCTGTACCTGTCCTATGCCGAGATCCGCCGCGTGCACGGCGTCGAGCAGATCGGGGCGCCCTCGATGTTCCTCAAGGAGGTGCCGGGGGAGTGCCTGGTGGAGACCCGCCCCCGCGCGGGCATCCTGCGGCCCGGCTTCGGCTCGCGCGAGCCGCAGGCCGGCTATGGCTACCGGAATCACGCGACCGGCGGAGGCTACGGCAGCCCCGCCCGGGTGGCGCCGCGTGCGGCGGTGGCGGGCAGCAACGGGCTCGGACCGGGTGGGTTCCGCCTTGGCCAGCGCGTCGAGCACCCGAAGTTCGGCGAAGGCACCATCCTGAGCTTCGACGGCGATGGCGATCGCGCGCAGGTCGAGGTGAAGTTCCGCAGCGCCGGGACCAAGCGCCTGGTCATCGGCTTCGCGAACCTGCGCGGGCTTTGACCTGGATCACACCGGTGTCACCCAGCAGGGCGGCGTCGCCGGCTATGCTGCGCTCGCGATACCGCTAACAGGGAGGCTGGACAATGGATTTCGGAAAGGTTCTGACCAAGGATTTTCTGCTGAGCATCGAGGGGCGTCTCAACCGGGCCCAGTACTGGGCGTTCGTGCTGATCTACCTGGCCGGTGCGATCGTGCTGAGCATCGTCGAGGGCATCATCGGGACGGGGGGACTGCTGGGCGGGCTCTATGCACTGGCCGCGCTGTATCCCTCCATCTGCGTGCTGGCGCGGCGCTGGCACGACCGTGACAAGAGCGGCTGGTGGACCCTGATCGGCCTGATTCCGGTCGTCGGCGCGATCTGGATCCTGGTCGAATGTGGCTGCCTGAAGGGCAGCGACGGACCCAACCGCTTCGGTGCGGATCCGCTCGGGGGCGTCTGACCCGGGCGACGACAGGCCGGCATGCCGGGGTTCGCTCCCGAAGCCTGGGTCGCCCTCGGCCTTGCCCTGCTCCTGATCTGGCGCTGGAGCCGGCGCCGGCGCGACGCTGACGCCGGCGCGGATCTTTCGCCACTGGAGTGGAAGGATCTGCTGGACGATCGTCTTGCGCTGGCGGCGCGCCTGTCGCCAGCGCAGCGCGAGCGCTTCCACGCCCTGGTCGAGCGTTTCCTGAAGCAGAAGCGCTTCGTCGGCTGCGCCGGCCTCGAGGTGACCGACGAGATGCGGGCGCTCGTCGCGGGAATGGCCTGCCTGATGATCCTGCGGCCCGGCGCGGCGCTGTTTCCCGCACTGCGACAGGTGCTGATCTATCCGGGCCCCTTTCTCGTGCCGGTGAACGAGCCGGATGAATTCGGCCTGGTTTCCGACGAGCCCGAGGAGCGCATCGGGGAATCCTGGCAGGGCGATCGCGTCATCCTGTCCTGGCCGGACGTCGAGGCGGCCCTCGACGGCGACGAGGTCAACGTGGTCGCGCATGAATTTGCGCACCAGCTCGATGACGAGAGCGGGGCCGGCGATGGTGCCCCCCTGCTTTCCGACTACACGCAGTGGTCGGAGGTGATGAAGACCGAGTTCGAACGCCTGCGCCGGCACCGGCGCCCACCGGTGCTGGACCCGTACGGGGCACAGAGCCCGGCGGAGTTCTTTGGGGTGGTCACGGAGGCCTTCTTCCAGCGTGGTGCGGAGCTCGCGCACCACCATCCGGCCCTGTACGCGGTGCTTCGCGACTACTACGGCTTCGAAACCGCCTGAGACCTGGGTCCCAGGCCCGACAAACTGCCCAGTGGGTTTCCGCTTCCGGGGCGGATACGATGCGGCATATTTTGTTCCGGGAAGCCCATGAGCGAACTTCGCTCCGCGGCTATCATGTTCGCGGATATCGCTGCCGCCACCGAGCTGCGTAACAGCGTCGGCGACCGGCAAGCGGACGCCATTCTCGACCCCCTGCTCGATGCACTGACCCGGATCGTGCTGCTCAACGGCGGCTCGGTGCTCAAGTCGGACGGCGACGACGTGCTCGCCGTGTTCGACCGCCCGTCGAGCTACGTGGACGACGCGGCCAATGCCGCCATCGAGTGCCAGCTTGCCGCCCGCGAGGCGGGACGCAAGCTCTACGTGGGGGTCGACGCCGGCGTCATCGAATTCCGTGAAGTGCTCGGGCGACCGGACGTTTCCGGCATGCCGGTCAACCTTGCCGCGCGCCTGCACAAGCTGGTGCCCGACCTGGCCGGCTACATCTTCCTGGCCGTCGACACGGTGCGCTCGCTGCAGCCCGAGCTGCGAGAGCGCGCGCGCCCGTACGGGATCCGCCCGCTCAAGGGGGTCGGTGCGGTCGAAGTGCACACCCTGGACTGGGACGAGGCGGCCACCGTCGTGCCGACGCGCTTCGCGGCGCCGGCCGCGCCCGCCGTCTCCATGATGCTGGAGCTGGGCCTGACCCATGTCGGCCGCTCGATGCGCCTGAGCCCGGGCTCGCCGCCGCTGCAGGTCGGCCGCGACCGCAACAACGAAATGCGCATCGACGACAACGAGCAACGCGTCTCCTCGCGCCATCTCAAGGTTCTCTGGCGCAACGGCGGCTGGATCCTGCAGGACACCAGCCGCAACGGCACCTGGGTGCGCTTCAACAGCAATTCCCACCCGATCGGCCTGCTGGGTGACGAGCTCAAGCTCGTCGACAACGGCCGCATGTGCCTGGGCCGTCCTTTCGCCGATGACGTGCATGGAAGCTTCACCGTGCACTTCGAGCTGCTCAAGAAATGACGGCGCCGACCACACTGACCGACGGGACCTGGATCGACAATTTCCGTCTCGTGCGGCGGCTCGGTCGTGGTGGTTTCGGCGTCACCTACCTGGCCGAGGAATTCCGCGAATGGGAGGCCGGGAGCACCACGGCCTCGCCGCTGCGCATGGTGGCCATCAAGGAGTATTTCCCGCGCGGCCTGGCCACGCGCCCCGACGGACACACGGTCGAGCTGTCCGCCGACGTCGAAGGCGGCGAGCGCGCGTTCCAGATGGCGCTGCGCGGCTTCTTCCAGGAAGCCGAGTCGCTGATGCGCTTCGATCACCCCAACGTGATCAAGATCCATCGCGTCTTCCAGCGCAATGGCACCGCCTACTACATCATGCCCTTCCTCAAGGGCGAGACGCTCAAGGCCATCCTCAAGCGCGATGGTGCGATGGGCGAGGAGCGCACGCGACGGCTGATGCTGCCGATCCTCGACGGCCTGATCCACGCTCATGCCCGGGGCATCCTGCACCGCGACCTGAAGCCGGACAACGTGATGATCCCGGACGAGGGTGGCCCGGTGCTGATCGACTTTGGCGCCGCGCGTGCGCAGGCAGTGGACGACGTCCAGGAGTACACGCGGCACAGCGAACTGGTCGCCTACACCCCGGGCTATGCGGCGCTCGAACAGTACGGCCGCGCCACGCGCGACAACCCGCACGGCCCGGAGACCGATGTCTACGGCCTGGCCGCGGTGATGTACCACTGCGTGACCGGTGAGGCGCCGATCGAGGCCTCCCTGCGCTCCATGCAGCTTTCCAACGGTGCGGAGGACCCCCTGGTCCCTGCCTCGGCGCGGCTGATGGACGCGCCGGGCTACGGTCGCGCCTTCCTCTCGGCGATCGACTGGGGGCTGGAACTGGCCGGCCGCAACCGACCGCAGAGCGTGTCCGAGTTCCGCCGGGCGCTCGACGGCAAGCTCACCCTGCCGGAGACCACGCTCGCGCGACTCGAACGGCACGGAGTGTCCACCGAACCCTTTACCCGTCCCGGCCCGACGACGCGCCTGCTGCACGGTGCCGCGGCCACGGACACCCAGGCGCTCACCACACGCCTGGTCTCCGAATCGACCGACACCGTCCTCGCCGGTCCCGAAAGCCGCCCCTCGGGCCCTGCGGCTCCGCACAGCGGTCAACCCGCGACGGGCGCGGCGGCTGCCCCGCATGTGGCAACACTGCCGATCCCCCAGCGCACGCAGCCGCGCAGCGAGACCCCGCAACCTGCGCCACCGCGCGGCAGCGGCAAGGCGCTGCCCCTGCTGGGGCTGCTGGTGTCGATTGCGGCGGTGGTCTATGTCGGCCGCGACCAGATTCCGGAGAACCTGCGGGCGGAGGTCCCCGAGGCGCTGCGCAGCCTGCTGTGGCGGCCGGCCGAGGGCGTGCCGCAGACGCCGACGCCAGCCCGCGATACCGCGGCGGTGATGCCGGCTCCGGGAGCTCCCGAGCATCCATCCGAAACGCGGCCCGGGCAGTCCATGGCGCCCGCGCCGGAAAGACCGGCCGAGGCGTCGGCGTCGAAGCCGGGCCAGGAGCCCGAACAGACGCCGGTGGAGAAACCGGCTGAAGCCCAGGCCGGGGATGCACGGGGCATCGCCGAGCGCGAGGCCTTCGATGCGGCCAAGCGGAGCGACACGATCGCGGGCTGGAAGGCCTTCAAGAAGGCGTTTCCCGACAGCGCGCTGGTCGCTACCGCGGATATCCGCATCGCCGCGCTGCAACCGAGAGCGGCGCCACCGCCTGCCGCCGAGCCGGAACCCGCCCCAGCGCCCCGCCCGGCGCCGCCGCGGCCCGCTGCCGCGCCGGAGGAGGCGACAGCGACCGTCCGCCGTGCCGCGCCCGCCGTCGC
>CAMLNE010000152.1 GCA_946481265.1 uncultured Panacagrimonas sp.
GGGTCTCCTCGCGCAGGTGGGCCAGGCCGTACGGACCGTCCAGCGTCACCGTGTCGCCCGGCCGCACCGCATCGAACAGCGTGTTGCTGCCGCGACCCTTGACCTGGCGCTTGACCACGAAGCGCCACACGCCTTCCCGGTTCGGAAGGTTGGACATCGAGTACGCGCGGTCCCCGGTTACACCGGGCAGGCTCAGCAGCGCGAATTGCCCCGGCAGGAAGTTCGCGGGGCCTTGCGCCTCGAACGAGAACTCGGCCATGTCGGCGGTCAGATCGAGCCGGCCGAGCAGGCGCGCCGGGTGTCGCTGCGGCAGGGGATGATCGGAGTTGCGCAGCCGGGCACGCACACGCAGGCGGCAGTCCGACAGCGGCCGGGACTGGCAGGCGAGACGAAAGCCGCGCTCGCGCTGGCGCGCGCCCAGGCCCGGGGCCTCCGGCCACAGGTCCTGCACCTCCCCCTCCAGCACCTGCACACGGCAGGCACCGCAGCCACCCGAAGCACACTCGTAGGGCATGCCCACGCCGGCGCGCAATGCAGCGCGCAGCAGCGTATCGTCCTGCTCACAGTGGTACGACGTCACGCCGTCATCGAGCCGGATCAGGTGCCGGTCGGCGTGCACGCGCGGCTCACTCGGCTTCAACGAGGGCTCTTCACGGGAATCCGCCTGGCGCGGTGCCTCGCGAAGAAGCCGCCCTGCGTCCGCGGTCCGCTTGCCGTATCCGCCAGTCCCCACTTGATCGTTGGGGTGCGGTTCGCCTGCAGGGACGTGATCGATCAGATTTGCCATGCCATATCCAAGGAGACGTGCGGCCCGTAGAGCGTGACCCGAAAGGCGGCCATCGACGAACGATGGAAATCGCCACGCCGCAGCTCACCCGCTGCCGGCGCGTCCCTGCCGCACAATCCAAGCCACCTTCCCATCTGGTCAACTCCCGGCATGTAGATCCCTTTGCGGCCACAGCATCGGGAAGCGGGCGACTGTCTTCAATAGAACCGAGATGATGAAACCCATCACCGACCTGAATGCCTTGCGCCGCACGCAGCAGCGAGACTGTAGGCAAGGCAACCCATGAACCTCAACGATCTCGATCTCAACCTGCTGCGCGTCTTCAACCAGCTGATGATCGAGCGACGCGTCTCCAGCGTCGCCGAGTCGCTGGGCGTCTCGCAGCCTGCGGTCAGCAACGCGCTGAAGCGCCTGCGCGGCCTGCTGGGCGACGAACTGTTCCTGCGCACGGCGCACGGCATGCAGCCGACGACCTTGGCCGAACAGCTCGCCGAGCCGATCGCCTACGCGATCGACACGATCCGCGCGGCGATCAACCAGCAGGTGACCTTCGATCCGCAGACCGCACAGCGCAATTTCGTTCTCGGCATGATCGATATCGGCGAGATGCATTTCCTGCCTCCATTGCTGTCGCGGCTCTGCGAGCAGGCACCCGGTGTCACCGTGACAACGGCGCGCAACAGCGCCCTGAGCCTGAAGGACGAAATGGAAGCTGGCAGCGTGGACGTCTCGATCGGACTCCTGCCGCAGCTGCAGGGCAGCTTCTTCCGCCAGCGGCTGTTCCGCCAGCACTTCGTGCTCGCGTTCCGGAAAGGGCATCCGCTGGATGGAACGCGCGCACCGAGCCTGGCGCAGTTCCTGGCCAGCGAGCACGTCTCGGTGGTGTCGCCGGGCACCGGCTACGGCGAGATCGACCGGCTGATGGAACGCAAGGGCATCGACCGCCGGATTCGTGCGACGGTCCCGCACTTCTCGGCGGTCGGCAACATTCTGCGCACGACCGACCTGGTGGCCACCCTGCCCTCGCGCATGGTGGAACTGCTGGCGGAGCCCTTCGGCCTGAGTCACGCGACGCATCCGGTCATGCTGCCGGAGGTATCGGTCGACATCTTCTGGCACGCGCGCCTGCACCGCGACCCGGCGAACCAGTGGCTGCGGCGCATGATCTTCGAACTGTTCTCCGACCCGGCAACGGGCGCCTGAGGGTCGCTTCTCGATGGAAGTCCTGATCCAGCCGGTCGGCCGCGTCCTGTCCATGAAACCGGGAGAGACGCTTCTCCACGCGTTCCGTGCGAACGGGGTTCCCGTTTCCTACAGCTGCGAGGACGGTCGCTGCGGGATGTGCCGCTGCAAGCTGCTGCGCGGCGGGGTGGTGGAGTCGGCCAAGCCGCCCCGCCAGCTGCTCGGCTGTCGCGTGCGCTACGTCCTCGCCTGCCAATCCGCCCCTGCGGTGGACAGCGCCGTCGAGTTGCTGGATCCCGATGAAACCATTGTGCATCCCTCGCGGCGACTGCAGGCCACGGTGCTCGGCGTGGAGTCACTGGCGCACAACGTGCGGTTGCTGCGCCTGAGCAACGAGGCGCGCCTGAGCTTTTCGCCGGGCCAGTTCGTCGAGATCGAGCTTGGCCGCCGGTTGTCGCGGGCCTATTCCATGGCCGGCCTTCCGACCGACGAGGAACTGCATTTCCACGTCCGGTTGCATCCCTACGGCCGGGCTTCGGAGCTGATCGCCGATTCGGTCAAGCCCGGAACGCCGGTGCGGCTGCGTGGCCCCTATGGGACATCCTGGCTGCGCACCGGGCATACCGAGCCGATCCTGTGCGTCGGTGCCGGCACCGGGCTTGCGCCGCTGCTCGGCGTACTGCGCGGTATTGCCGAAGCGCGAATGCTCAACCCGGTGTACGTGTATGCCGGATTCATGACGCGTGAGGAGCTGTATTGCCAGGATCAATTCGCGAGCGCACTCCAGGGCATCCCCAATCTGCGCGGATCGCACGTCGTGGTGGCATCCGGGATCACGGAGCGTGGGCTGCGCCGCGGGCTGCTCACCGAGGCCATCGAGGCCGACCTGACGCGGATCCGCATCGGGCATGCGCACGTCTTCGGCTCCCCGTTTGCCGTCGATGCGACGATCCAGCTGCTGCGCCGGCGTGGGCTGCACGAGGATCGCCTGCACGCGGACCCGTTCCACGGCCTGGGCAGCTGACCGCGGCCGGGCGGCCCTCCATCGGTCGCCATCCTTGCTCAGGTCGCGGCACAGGCCCGCTGCATCGACATGCGGTATCGCGCGGTGCGCTCGGGCAGGTCCGGGGCGGGACGCCGGACGAAGCGTGCCTCGCGTGGTGACAGGCCATAGCGCAGCTTGAACTGACGCGAGAAGCTGGCGGGATCATCGAACCCGAAATCCATCGCAACGTCCGTGATCTTGCGGTGAAGATGCCGCGCATCGCCCAGAACGCGCCTGCAGCTTTCCAGCCGGATCTCGCGGATGGCACGCGTCGGCGTCATGCCGTACTTCTCGAACAGCAGGTACAGCGCCCGGCGCGACATGCACAGTTCAGCGGCGACCTCATCCGGGCCCAGCGAGGGATCGCCGATGCGGCGCAGGATGACGGCCTGTGCGCGCTCCAGGCGCGACACGCTCAGATCCTCCGATGTGGCTGCCCGGCAGCATCCCGGGGCGGAGGATCGCGCCGCTCCGTCGCAGCTGGCGATCGACCAGGCCTCCAGCAGGGCGGTATCGATGCGGAAACGTCCGGGTGTCAGTGCGGCAAAGGCGTGCGCCTGGGACAGGGCCTCCTTGAGCACCGGGCCGCCCCGCTCCGAGGCGCGCAACAGCGTCAGCGCGCGCACGTAGTCGGCGCCGTCCCAGGTCGGTTCGCCGCGCTTGAGTCCCACGAACCAGCGATAGAGCGCATTGTAGCGCAATTGCTCCATCAGCTGATCGCTGCGCGGAAACGAATAGAGGGATTGCACCAGCGAAGCACGAATCAGTGCGGCGCAGGTCATGCCGGCCGCGAAGCCCTCGATGCGGCGCGGCAGCGCGCCAGCGGCGCAGATCCGGGTGACGATGCGGTCGATGTGCAGAAGCGGATGCGCCTCTGCGGGCGGCGTTGATTCGTGCGCCGACACATCGGTGGACGACGGATCCGGTTCGGCCAGGCTCGCGGACGACTTCAGCATGCAGATCTCCTCGGGATGCGAAGACTCCTGCCACGTATCTCCTGACGCGTCATGGGTCTTCGATGGCGATGAGTCTCCACGATCGGAATGCCGGCGCAGTTTCGCGACGGTGATACGGCCTATTCGTTCTCCGTGATAGTGCGACGCGGCGAGGTGCAGCAGGCGCACGCTGGCCGCACAGAGGCCCTCTATTCGTTCCGCTGATGACGCGAATTTCTCGCGGTGGCTGCGCGACGGCCGTCAATGCATCGAAGATCACCGCGAGAGGAGAACCACAACGAATGTTCCGGGACACGTGCCACAGATCGCCGGCTCCCTGCATGGGCCGCTTGCCACAGGCCGGCGCGGCCCTTTCGCGCGAATACGGCGGCGGCGCACATGCCCAGGCCCCGGCCAGCGGCCGGATCGGTGAAATCACCCGGCACATCCCGTTTATTCACTTCGGCAAGCCCGGCCACGCGTTTGGCCGGGTATAACCCTGAGCCTTCGGCCTCACAACACCAGCAGAGAGGAGAGCACCATGGCGAATCTGGAACGGCAGGATTGGTACGACATTGCACGCAACACCAACTGGACACCACGCTACGTGGCCGAGTCCGAGCTGTTTCCCGAGGAGCTGAGTGGCGCTTTCGGCCTGTCGGCGGATGTCTTCGAGGAATACGACGAGCCCTACAAGACCACCTACTCCGAATACGTGAAGGTGCAGCGGGAAAAGGACGCGGGCGCGTATTCCGTCAAGGCGGCGCTCGAGCGCAGCAAGATGTTCGAGAATGCCTCTCCCGGATGGCTCGCCGTCCTCAAGCTGCACTTCGGAGCCATCGCGCGCGGCGAGTACTCCGCCTCCGGCGCGGAAGCCCGCATGGTGCGTTTCGGCCGCGCGCCCGGCATGCGCAACATGGCAACGCTCGGAATGATGGACGAGGTCCGGCATAGCCAGCTGCAGTTGTTCTTCCCGCACCAGTACGTGTCGAAGGACCGCCAGTTCGACTGGGCCTTCAAGGCCTATGACACCAACGAGTGGGCGATCATCGCGGCACGTCACTTCTTCGACGACATGATGGTCACGCGCGGGGCGACCGGCGTTGCCCTGATGCTCACCTTCGCCTTCGAGACCGGCTTCACCAACATGCAGTTTCTCGGCCTGGCCGCGGACGCCGCGGAAGCCGGTGACTGGACCTTCTCCAGCCTGATCTCGAGCATCCAGACCGACGAGTCGCGCCACGCGCAGATCGGCGGCCCGCTGGTCCAGATCCTGGTCAAGAACGGCAAGAAGGCGGAGGCTCAGAAGCTGGTCGACATCTCCGTCTGGCGCGCCTGGAAGCTCTTCTCGATCCTGACCGGCCCGGTGATGGACTACTACACGCCCTTGGAGCACCGCAAGCAGTCCTTCAAGGAATTCATGCAGGAATGGATCGTCGGGCAGTTCGAGCGCTCGCTGCTTGAACTGGGCCTGGACAAGCCCTGGTACTGGGACGACCTGATCCACGAGATCGACGAGCAGCACCACGGCATGCATCTGGGTGTCTGGTTCTGGCGCCCGACCGTGTGGTGGAACCCGGCTGCCGGCGTCTCGCCCGAAGAACGTGCCTGGCTCGAGGAGAAGTACCCCGGCTGGAATGACACCTGGGCCATTGCTGGGACGTCATCACCGACAGCCTGCTCGACGGCAAGCCGGAGCAGGCCCTGCCGGTCACGCTGCCGGTGGTCTGCAACATGTGCCAGCTGCCGATCAATTTCACCCCCGGCCCGGCCTGGAAGGTCCGCGATTTCCCGCTGACGCACGAGGATCGCGACTACCACTTCTGCTCGGAAGGCTGCCGCTGGGTGTTCGAGCAGGAGCCCGCCCGTTACAAGGGCCACCTGTCGCTGGTGGACCGTTTCCTCGCCGGACATATCCAGCCGCCCGACCTGGGTGGTGCGATCAAGTACATGGGATTGGCGCCGGGCGAATCGGGCGACGACGCACTGAAGTATTCCTGGGTCGAGGACATCCGTGCGCAGCGACTGCGCAAGGCCGGCTGATCTCCCAGGCACCACCACCCCGACGACATCCAGCGCAGGGACACGAGCCGGGCAAAGGCACGCGAGGTGGTGACGCAAAGGCCGCGGACAGTTCGACTGTCCGCGGCCTCCCGCCGCTTCGCGCGCTTTCCGGCTTTCTTCCCGGAGTCTTTTCCGGCCCCCGCTGCGATCAGTTCCTCTCCAGACATCGGATCCAAGACATGGCCCTCTTTCCCCTGACTTCGAATTTCCAGGAAGACTTCGTGTTGCAGCTTGTCGCCGTCGACACCGAGAACAGCATGGACGAGGTCGCTGCCGCGGCCGCCGTCCACTCGGTCGGACGGCGGGTCAAACCGCGCCCCGGCGTGCTTCGCGTCCGCCGGCAGGGTTCCAACGAACCGTTCCCCCGCGACCTGAAGGTCGGCGAGGCCGGCCTGCGCCCCATGGAATGCGTGGAAATATTCTGGGAAGGCTCGCCCGGCAGCGTGCGCGCGCCCGTGAACTGAAAAGGGGGACATTCCGTGGCGTTCAAGACGGTGTGCAAGCTCGAGGACTTGTGGGAAGGCGAGATGGAGGGCTTCGAGGTCAACGGCGAGGAGGTGCTGGTGGTCTGGCCCGAGGGCGGTGAGCCCTGCGCGTACCAGGGTCAGTGTCCGCACCAGGACATCCCGCTCGCGGAAGGCAAGTTCGACGGCAAGGTCGTGACCTGCCGCGCCCATCAGTGGACTTTCGATGCGTGCAGCGGACAGGGCATCAACCCGTCCCATTCCCGCCTCGCCCGCTATCCCACCAAGGTGGAGAACGGCGAACTGCAGATCGAGATGGAAGGCGTCAAACCGCTGTTCGCCCAGTAACCGGAACCCCATTCTATGAGCGGCAACAAGAACGATATTGCCTCTGCGCACCTGAACAACCGCGTTGGCCCCGTGCTGCGCCAGGGTGCGCTGGCCGATGCCGTGGTCGAAGCGGCCGAGGCCGACAACCCGGACAAGGTCATCACCGTCGACGACAAGCTCGCCTACGTGCGCATCTCCACCGAAGGGGAGCTGATCGTCCGTCGCGCCACCATCGAGGAGATGCTCGGCAAGCCGTTTCGCATGAGCGAGCTCGAGGTCGAACTCAGCTCGTTCGCCGGACGGATCGAGACAACGTCGGACCAGGTGCGGTTTTATTTCGAAAAGAAGCTGTAGACCCCGGGAGAAGTCATGAACCAGACCGAAGTGTTGAAGCCCCTGAAGACCTGGAGCCACCTGGCTGCACGTCGGCGCAAGCCCAGCGAGTACGAGGTGGTGTCCGTCAACCTGCACTACAGCACGCGGCCGGGTTCGGCCGCGCCCTACGAGCTCGATCCGGGCGTCTTCATGAACCGCTGGTACCTGAAGAACCGCGAGGGCAGCCCGCTCAAGCACGACGACTGGAACGCGTTCCGCGATCCGGACGAGTTGATCTACCGGACCTACTGCCTGCTGCAGGACGGCCAGGAGACCTACGTCAACGGCCTGTTCGACCAGTTCCACAGCAGGGAGCATGACCACGCCCTGAGCCCGCAGTGGGCCGGCAGCCTTGCACGCCTGCACACGCCGGCGCGCTACCTGTTCCATACCGTGCAGATGGCCTCGGCCTACATCGCGCAGATGTCGCCGGCGAGCACCATCTCGCTGTGCGCCGCCTTCCAGGGGATGGATTCCTTCCGCTGGCTCAGCCATACCGCGTATCGCACCGCCGAGCTGGCCACCACGTTCCCCGACAAGGGCTTCAATGTCGACGAGCGCCGCTACTGGGAAGAGGATTCGGCCTGGCAGGGCTTCCGCGAGCTGATGGAAAAGCTGCTGGTCGCCTACGACTGGGCCGAGTGCATGATCGCGCTCAACCTCGTCGCCAAGCCGGCGATCGATGAAGCGGTGCTCCGTGGAATGGGCGACGCCGCCCGCCACAACCATGACACCCTGCTCGGCATGCTGACCGATGCGCAGCTGATCGATGCGACGCGTCATCGCCGTTGGGCCGCCGCGCTGGTCCGCATGACCTGCGAGAAGGAAGGCAACGCCGACGTGATCCGTGGCTGGATCGCCAAGTGGGAGCCGCTGGCCGATGCCGCCATCGACGCCTACTGTGCCGCCCTGCCCGACGCGGCGGGCACCGCTGCCGCGGCGCGCCAGGCAACGCGCGACTTCCGTCGCTCGCTCGGCCAGGCGTTCTGAGCCCGGCCTGCGCAAGCAGAACACAGCTGTTTTCGGTGTGGCCGCCTGGCCTGGCATCCCTCGGGGTGCCGGGCCAGTTTTCATTGTCAGATCCGCAGCCGCGCCGCACTGGTCGCGGCAGCCTGCCCTCGCCGCACAGGACCCGAAGCGTCGGACGGCGGGACCGGCGTGGCGGGTGAGCGGCACTGGTACTGGCACTGGCGTGGACGCCTGACCTCGCCGGCATCGTGGCGCCCCGCCGGGTCCAGCGGACTAGAATCCTCGCGTGTTACGACCGATCCCGCGGCGCGATGAGAATCCTGCTGGTCGAAGACGATCCCATGCTCGGCGATGCCGTGCGCAAGGGCCTGGCCGGCCAGTCGCACGCGGTGGACTGGGCGCGGGACGGCGTCGCGGCGGCGGATCACTGGCGCAGCGCACGCTACGAACTGGTGCTGCTCGACCTGGGGCTGCCCGGACGCGATGGCTTGAGCGTGCTGCGCGAGGCACGCCGCGAGGGGCTGGACACGCCGGTGCTGATCCTGACCGCGCGCGACGCGCTGAGCGATCGCGTGAGCGGACTCGACGCCGGCGCCGACGACTACCTGCTCAAGCCCTTCGATCTGGACGAGCTGCTGGCCCGCGTGCGGGCACTCGGCCGGCGCCAGGCCGGCCGCACCCAGTCCACCATCGAACATCTCGACCTGGTGATGGAGCCGGCGGCGCGCGCGGTGCGCTGGCGTGGTGAGCCGGTGGCGCTGACGCGCCGCGAGTTCGCGCTGCTCGGCGCACTGGTCGAGCAACCCGGTCGGGTGTGGACGCGCGAGCAGCTGGTCGAGCGCCTCTACGGCTGGGACGAGGAGATCGCCAGCAATGCGCTGGACGTCCACGTGCATGCCCTGCGCCGCAAGCTGTCGGCGGATTTCATCCGCAACGCGCGCGGCGTCGGCTACTACGTGCCCCAGGCGTGAAGCCGCCGCCGGCCGGATCGCCGCATCGCAGCTCGCTGCGAAAGCGCCTGGTCATGGCGCTGCTGGCGATCCTGCTCGTCGCCGGCGCCTGCGCCTCGCTCGGCCTGTACTGGCTGGGCATGCGCCAGCAGGGCGAGATCTTCGACGAGCGCCTGCGCGTGCTGTCGTTCAACCTGCCGGTGACCGCGCTGCTGCAGATGCCGCGCGGCGCCAACGACAACTCCGCCGACGGCATCGTGGTGCAGGTCTGGCGTGTCGACGGCACCCTGCTGTGGACCTCGGAGGCGCGCGCCGCGCCGATCTCCACGCGCATCGGCATGACCGATGTCGAATACGCCGACGAGCGCTGGCGCAGTTTCACGCGCGTGGTGCCGGGCGGCCTGGTGCTGCAGGTGACGCAGGATCTCGAGGTGCGCGAACGCCGCGCCGCGGCCGAGGCGCTGCGCCTGGTGCTGCCGCTGCTGGTGCTCCTGCCGCTGCTGGCCCTGCTCACCGGCTGGGTGGTCTCGACCCAGCTTGCGCCGCTGCGCCAGCTTGCCGCGCGGATGCGCCAGCGCCCTGCGCAGGACACCTCGCCGGTGGTGCTCGAGCGCGCGCCGCGCTTC
>CAMLNE010000153.1 GCA_946481265.1 uncultured Panacagrimonas sp.
GCAACGAGGAGATCGTGGTGGTGACAGGTTCGTTTCTGACCGTGGCGGCCGGGCTCGCGCATGGATGAAGTGCTGGTCCGGCGCCTGATCGGCGTCGTCACGCTGGCGGCCGCTGCCCTGCTGCTGAGCTGGCTGCTGCCGCGCCCCGGCCTGGACCGCTTGCGCGGCGTGGACGAGCGCGTGGTCACAATGGACCTGACGCGACCGGACTCGTTGCCGCAGGAAGCGATCGCCGACGAGCCGGAGCCGGACATCGCCGTCTCGTCGCCGCGACCCCGCGCCGCGGTCCGTGTGCCGGCAGGACGGGATGCGGGAAGCGGCGATGCACAGCCGACGCCCGCACCGGTCATCGCACCGCCCCCGAAGGAGGAAGCGGAACCCGCACCCGCATCCGCGATCGCGGCCGAACCGAAACCCCAGCCGGAGCCCAAGCCCGCTCCCAAGCCCGCGCCCGCTCCCGCTCCCAAGCCTGCTCCCGCGCCGAAACCGGCTCCCGCGCCAAAACCCGCCCCGACTCCCTCCACCGGCAAGGTGATGGTCCAGGCGGGTGCCTATTCCCATCTGGACGCAGCCGAGGGTGTGCGCAAGCGCGCGTCCGCGCTGGGGCTGAGCTGTTCGATCTCGCCCGCCGAGACCGCCCGGGGCACGCTGTACCGACTGCGCTGCGGGCCCTACGCGGACCGCGACAAGGCGGAGGGCGCTGCCCGCACCCTGAAGGCCAAGGGCATTGCGGCCCAGGTGATCGGTGGCTGAGGCCACGGCGCCGCAGCTGCGCCGTCGCGAGATTGCGCCGCACACGCTGCCGTCTTCAGTGCATCCGGTGGTCGCCCGGGTGCTTGCCGCACGCGGACTCACCGAGGCCTCGCAGCTCGCGCTCGATCTGCGCGAACTGCTGCCGCCGACCGGCCTGCTCGGCATCGAGGAGGCAACCACGCTGATGCTGTGGGCCATCCGCGAACGCAAGCGCATCGTCATCGCCGGCGACTACGACGCCGACGGGGCGACCGGCGTGGCGCTCGCGGTACTCGGCCTGCGCCGCCTGGGCGCCGTGCAGGTCGACTACGTCGTGCCCAACCGCCTGACCATGGGCTATGGCCTGTCGCCCGAGCTCGCGCGCGAGGCCGCGCGCGCGGGTGCCGAACTGCTGGTCACGGTAGACAACGGCATCGCCAGCGTCGCCGGCGTCGACACCGCGCGTGCGCTGGGCATGCGCGTGCTGGTCACCGACCACCATCTGCCCGGCACGCAGCTGCCCTGCGCCGATGCGCTGCTCAACCCCAACCAGTCGGGCTGCGGTTTTGCGTCCAAGCACCTGGCCGGTGTGGGCGTGATGTTCTACCTGCTGATGGCGCTGCGCGCGCGGCTGCGCGAGCAGGGCGCCTTCGCCACGCAGCCCGAGCCGAACCTGGCCGATCTGCTCGACCTGGTCGCGCTGGGCACGGTCGCCGACCTGGTGCGGCTGGACCGCAACAACCGCATTCTGGTCGCCGCCGGCCTGGCGCGGATCCGTGCCGGGCGCGCGCGACCCGGCCTGCGCGCCCTGCTCGAAGTGGCCGGCCGCAACGAGTCCGAGGCGACGGCAAGCGATCTGGGTTTCGTGCTCGGGCCGCGCATCAACGCGGCCGGGCGCCTCGACGACATCCGCATCGGCATCCGCTGCCTGCTCAGCGAGGCTGCGGAGGAGGCGCTGCCGCTGGCGCGCGAGCTGGATCGCATCAACCGCCTGCGCCGCGAGATGCAGACGCAGATGAACGAGACGGCGATCCAGCAGTGCATGGACGGGTCGCACGCGCAGCAGGCGCATGGCCTGAGCCTGTTCGATCCCGAATGGCACGAGGGCGTCGTCGGCCTGGTCGCCTCGCGCCTGCGCGAGCACGCCAATCGCCCGGTCTGCGCCTTTGCCCGCGCGCAGGAGCCGGGTGTGCTCAAGGGCTCGGCGCGCTCGGTGCCGGGCCTGCACCTGCGCGATGTCCTGGCCCAGGTCGATGCCACGCAGCCCGGCCTGATCCTGCGTTTCGGCGGCCATGCGATGGCGGCTGGCCTGAGCCTGGACGAATCCGGGCTTCCGCGATTTCGCGAAGCCTTCGACCGCATCTGCCGCGAGCGCCTGCTGCCCGAGCAGCTCGAACGCGTGCTGGAAACCGACGGTCCGCTGGCGGGCGACGAGCTGGTGGCGGCCACCGCGCAGGCGCTCGAGCAGGCCGGGCCCTGGGGCCAGGGCCTGCCCGAGCCCGTGTTCGAAGGCCTGTTCGAGGTGGCGGCCGCGCGCGCGGTGGGACGTGACCAGAGCCATGCGCGCTATCGACTGCGCAGCGCCGACGGCATCGAACTGGTGGCGGTGGACTTCGGCGGCGCCGCGCGCCTGTGCACGCGGGGCCGCGTGCGCGTGGCCTATGCGCTGAGCCTCAACCGCTGGCAGGGCAGCCAGAACCTGGAGCTGCGCCTGAACCACCTCGAGCCCGCCTGATCGCGGGCGCGGAGCCGCTCAGATGCTCGCGGTGAACACCACCGGCGAGGGCCGCGCGACGGCCAGCCCCTGGAAGTAGTCGGCGCCGAGCTGGCGCCAGGCGTCGAGTGCCGCCTCGTCGCCGACCTCGACCACCATCACGCGCCGCTGCAGCGTGCGCGCCAGGCGCACCAGCGAGTCCGCGATAGACTGGTCGATGGCGTCGCCGCCGACATCCACGAAGTGGCGCGCATCGATGCGCATGAATTCAGCGGGCAGGCGGCGCAGCAGGTCCACCGAGGCCTGGCCGTGCGCCTGGAAGTGATCGGCCGCGACGCGGCAGCCCAGTGAGCGCATCGCCTCGCAGAAGGTCTGCGCCGCACCGGGGGCCTCCACCAGGACCGATTCGCGCAGCACGAAGCAGATGCGTTGCGCCGGCAGTTCGGGATGGGACTGGAACAGCTGTGCGAGCAGCTCGAGCGTTGCACCCTCGCTGACCGTCTGCGCCGACAGCGGCAGGCAGCAGAAGGCGAGACGCTCCACGACGTCAGGGCTGCGGGCCAGGTGCTCGAAGGTCTGGCGCAGCGACCAGCGCTCGATGTCGGCCACCATGCCGATGCGTTGCGCGATCGGCAGGAAGGTGGCCGGCTGGGCCCAGAAGCCTTCCTCGTCCTCCAGCGCAAGCGAGACCTCGAACACCGCGCCTTCGCCGGCGAGCGGATTGGTGGGCTGGATCCACTGCGTGGTCAGGTGCAGCAGGCCCTCGTCCAGGCCGGCACGCATGCGCCGCACCCACAGCGACTCGTCGGCCGCAGTCTCGCGCCGGCTCATCGAGGCCTCGTGCACGCGCAGGGTGTTGCGCCCGGCCTGCTTGGCTGCGGTGCAGGCGTCGGCGGCCCGACGCATCAGCTCCATCGGATGCTCCTGGCTGCCATCGAAAAGCAGCAGGCCGAAACTCGCGGTGATCGCAAGCTTGCGATCCGCCCACTGGAAATGGGTCCGGGCCAGGGTCTCGCAGGCCGACTGGCCGATGCGACGCGCGTCATCGGGCTCGCAGTTCTCCAGCACCATGGCGAACGAGTCGCCTCCCAGCCGGAAGACGTCGGCGGTCGGCGCAACTTCGACCAGGGTCTCGGCGACGAACACCAGCGCCTCGTCGCCGGCGCGCAGGCCCAGGGTCTCGTTGACCTGCCGCAGGTGGTCCACATCGCAGATCAGCAGCGCCTGGCCCTGACGCGACAGGCGTGCGCTTTCCAGCACCGAGCGCAGGCGGCGATCGCAGGCGGCGCGGGTGGGCAGGCCGGTGACCGGATCCACGCTGCGCCGGTCGATCACCAGCTTGGGCGTCGCCGCCGGCACCTCGCGGCTGCGGAACACCAGCACCGCGCCCAGGTTGCGCCCGCCCGGACCGCGCAGCGGCGAGCCGACCAGCTGCACCTCGCGTTCGGGGCGTCCTTCGACGTGCAGGAACAGGCCGTCGCCGTACTCGATGCGTCCGCTGGACGCCACCACGCTGGCCGCGATATCCGGCGCCGCGCCGCCCTGGTTGGCCAGGCGCAGATGCAGGACCTCGCTGCACGGACGGCCGCTCGCGGTACGCAGCAGGGCGCCGCTCATGCGTTCGGCCGGCCCGTTCATGTCCTCGATCAGGCCGCGCGCATCGACCACCACCACGGCATCGGAGGTCGAGGTGGTCACCGCATTGGCACGCTCGCGCAAGCGCAGGGACTGCTCGTCGGCGCGCGTGCGTTCGCCGGCCTCGATGACCAGCTGGCTCTGCTGCGACATCACGCGGTCCATCGCCTCGTGCAGCTGGCGCACACGTTCGTTGTACCAGTGGCCGATCACGCCGAACTCGTTGCTCGCGCTGGCCTCGAGCTGCACGTGCAGGGACTCCTCGAGCGTGCGTGCGTCGGACAGCGTGCGCGCCATGCGCGCGAGGGGCCGCAGCACCAGCATGCGCAGCCCGGCGAAGATCAGCAGCAGGATGACCACCACCGCCCCGAGCACGACGATCAGCGTCTGCGTGAAGAAGTACTGTGCGCCGGCCACCCCCTCGCGCTCCGGCGTGACCCGGATCAGCTTCCAGTACGGCCTGGGCAGCTCGAACAGCGTCGCCGATGCATCCTGGCCAAGCAGCGCGTCGTCGCGGATGCGCAGCTCCTGCACGCTGGCGCCGTCATCACGGCGGGCAGCGGCCGAGGCATTCCACAGCAGGGCGAGCGCCGATTCGGCCTCCTGGCGCGAGGCGTCACGCGTGTCTTCGCGAAGACGCGAGATCAGCGCGGCGTCGTACAGCGGCGACTGCACTGCCTGCGACAGGAATCTTTCATCGCGCTGGTGCAGCTCGAGGGCGAGGGTGTTGAACGGCGGCATGCGCTGGGCAAGCTCGGCCATGTTGCGCGGACGATCGGATCCGAAGCGTTCGTTGGCCGGGCCGGTCGACGCGATCAGGCGGTTGTCGCGGTCCACCAGCAGGGCGTAGCCGGACTGTCCGGCGCTGGCATTGCGCAGCTGCTGGTCCAGGACTGCGGCATCCAGCAGGACGGTCACCGCGCCTGCGAAGCCCTTGATGCCGCGCAGGGGCAGGGTGCAGCCGACCACGCTGCGCCGGCTCAGGCTTCCGACGTGCAGCAGGGTCCAGTAGCAGTCGCCGGCGGCGGCGTAGCGCGCCGGCGTGTACCAGGGCTCTTCCCAGTACGCGATGCTGCGTGGATCGTTGTATTCGGTTCGCAGCTGCAGCGCACCGACGCCATCGGCAAGCCAGAAGCGGCTATTGCGGGCGACGCCGGCCACCGGCTCGGGCCACCAGCCGACCCCGGCGACCAGCGGGCCCAGGCCGCTGCCATGGACCAGTGTTGGTACGCGAACCGACCAGGTGCGTGGATCACCCTGCGTCGACAGCTCCGCCAGCGTTGCCGCCAGGACACGCGCCTGCTCCAGTCGATTCTCGATTTCGCGGACCAGGCGCAGGCCGCTTTCACGCTGGTAGCGCTGCGTGTCGCTGACGAGGTTGCTCTGCACCAGGATGCGGCCGACCTGCCAGGCGCCGAGGGCGAGCAGCAGGGTGACGCCTGCGAACAGCAGGGCCAGCTTGAACTGCAGCCCCTGGGCCCGGCGCAGCCGCGGGCCCTCCAGCGCAACCGGCACTTTGGGTGCGCTCGGACTCATCCCTGATCGGGCCCCTGGATCATGGCCCGATCATGTCACAAACCCCTTGTGCCGCAATCGCTTGCCGATCAACCCAACAGCCGTTGCGCCTTGCGCAGCGCGGTGACCAGCTGATCGATGTCGTCGCGCCCGTTGTAGACCGCCAGCGAGGCGCGCGCGGTCGCCGGAATGCCGAAGCGCTCCATCAGGGGCATGGTGCAGTGATGGCCGGTGCGCACCGCGACACCTTCCTGGTCGAGGATGCTGCCCAGGTCGTGCGCATGGGCGCCGTCCATGACGAAGGACAGCACGCCGGTCTTGTGCCGGGCGGTGCCGATCAGCCGCAGGCCGGGAATGTCTGCCAGGCGCGGCGTGGCGTAGTCGAGCAGGTCCTGCTCATGGGCGTGGATCCGCTCCAGGCCGAGCGACTCGATCCATTCCAGGGCGGCGGCAAAGCCGATGGCCCCCGCGATGTCCGGCGTGCCCGCCTCGAACTTGTACGGCACCTCGTTCCAGGTGCTGCCCTCAAAGGCGACGGTGCGGATCATGTCGCCGCCACCATGCCAGGGCGGCATGGCTTCCAGGTGCTCGCGTCGCGCGAACAGCACGCCGAAGCCGGTCGGGCCGAAGGCCTTGTGCGCCGACATCGCGTAGAAGTCGGCGCCGAGCGCCGCCAGGTCCTGCGCCTGATGGGCGATGGCCTGCGCGCCGTCGACCAGCACCGGAATACCGCGCGCATGCGCTTCGCGGATCATCTCGGCCACCGGATTGATGGTGCCCAGCGAGTTCGAGACCTGGGCGATGGCGACCAGCCGCGTGCGCGGTCCGAGCCGGGCGCGCCAGTCGTCCAGATCCAGTTCACCCTGGTCGGTGATGCGCGCCGCCACCGTCCTGGCGCCCACCAGCTGCCAGGGCACGATGTTCGAGTGGTGCTCCATGCCGCTGACCAGCACCTCGTCGCCCGGCTGCAGGCGCGGCTGCAGGAAGCAGCGTGCGACCAGGTTGATCCCCTCGGTGGTGCCACGCGTGAAGACGATCTCCTCGCGCGTCACCTTGAGGAACGCCGCGATGCGATCGCGCGCCGCCTCGTACTGGGTGGTCGCACGCGCCGCCAGTTCGTGTACGGCGCGGTGCACGTTGCTGTTGGCGTGCCGGTAGTACGCGTCGAGCGCGTGCAGCACCGCCTCCGGCTTCTGCGTGGTCGCCGCGTTGTCGAGATAGGCCAGGCGCCTGCCGTGGATCTTCTCGGCCAGGATCGGGAACTGGGCGCGGATCGCGTCCAGGTCGAGAGGCGTCGCGGCTCGGGTCGGGTCGATCATCGAAGGAAGAAACCTCTTGCCGCGGGCGTCACGGCGATATGCGGAGTGGAGGGGCACAGGCGCCCTGCTTCGCGGGTGTCCCGAAGCCGCCTGGCACTGCCTTCACGCCGTGCCATCCCGGCGGGCCCGTGGCGGGTCAGGACGGCGCTCACACCGAACCCAGCGCGGCGTCGTCGAGATCGGCGTGGAGATGGGTGGCCACGGCACGCAGGGCCTCGGCACGAAAGGCCGCATCGGGAATCTGCCGCAGCGGCTCCATCGCGAAGGCCAGCATCAGCAGCGCGCGCGCCTCGGCCTGCGGAAGCCCGCGCGAGCGCAGGTAGAACAGCGCATCGAGGTCGAGCTGGCCGAAGGTGGCGCCGTGCGCACACTTGACGTCGTCCGCATAGATCTCGAGTTCCGGCTTGGCGTTGATCTCCGCCTTGGGCGAGAGGATCAGGTTCGCGACGCGCTGCTCGGAGTCGGTCTTCTGCGCGTCCGGGTGCACCACCACCTTGCCGTTGAAGACGCCCCGCGCGCGATCCTGCGCCAGGCCATGCATGCGCTCGCGGCTGGTGCCGTGCGGCGCGCGGTGGTCGAAGCGCGTGTGGTTGTCGATGTGGCCCTGGCCGCTGGCGACGAACAGCCCGCGCAGCTGGACCTCGGCACCGGGCCCGTCGAGATCGACCTGCAGATCGTGGCGCGACAGCCTGCCGCCGAGATCCACGGTGCTGACATCGAGCTTCGCGTCGCGCGCCAGACGCGCGCGGATGCGGGTCAGGTGCTGTGCGTCCGCGTCCGCGTCCTGCAGGCGCAGGATCGACAGCTGCGCGCCGTCCTGGAGCTCCACGTCGAGCACGGCGGTCTGGAATGCCGCGTCGGCCTGGGTGTCCAGCCGCAGCCGCGCGCGTGCGCCGCGACCCAGGCGCAGGCGATGGCGACGATGGCCGCGACCGCCGGCGATCAGCACGTCCGGCACCTCGGTGTTCGCCGGCACCTCGAGCTGCAGGCCGCCGGTGCAGAACGCCGCGTTGAGCGCATCCACGCCGTCGGCCGTCGCATCCAGGCGGGCCGGGGCATCGCCATCGATATCCGTGATCGAGGGCGACAACGCGTGCAGCGCGGACAGGTCGGTGTACTTCCAGTCCTCCTCTGCCGTGGTGGGCAGGCCGCGTCCAAGGAAGTGATCCAGCGCCGCGCGCCGCGCCGCGGCGCGCGCCGCCGCCGGCAGGCGTTCGAAGGCGCTCGCGTAATGCTCGAGTCCGGTCATCTCAGGCCGCCTGCTGGAGCCAGCCGTAGCCCTTCTCCTCCAGCTCGCGCGCGAGATCCGGCCCGCCGGACCGGACGATGCGTCCACCGGCGAGCACGTGCACACGATCCGGCTGCACGTAGTCGAGCAGGCGCTGGTAATGCGTCACCAGCAGCGTCGAGCGTTCCGGCGAGCGCATCGCGTTGATGCCGTCGGACACCACCTTCAGCGCGTCGATGTCCAGGCCCGAGTCGGTTTCGTCGAGCACCATCAGCGTCGGCTGCAGGACCAGCATCTGCAGGATCTCGTTGCGCTTCTTCTCGCCGCCGGAGAAATCCTCGTTGACGCCGCGATGCAGCATGGTCGAGTCCATCTGCATCTGCTTGACGCGCTGCTTGACGTAGGCCAGGAAGCTCGCGGCATCCAGAGCCTTCTCGCCGCGCGTCTTGCGCTGGGCATTGAGCGCGGCCTTCAGGAAGTAGAGATTGGTGACGCCGGAAATCTCCACCGGGTACTGGAAGCCCAGGAAGACACCGGCGGCGGCACGCTCCTCGGGATCCAGTGCGAGCAGGTCGCGGCCCTGGAAGAGGGCGCTGCCCTGGGTGACGTGGTAGCCCTCGCGGCCGGCGAGGACGTGGGCGAGCGTGGACTTGCCCGAACCGTTGGGGCCCATGATGGCGTGGACCTCGCCGGCGCCGATCGACAGCGTGATGCCCTTGAGAATGTCCTTGTCTTCGGCGCGGACGTGCAGGTTGGTGATTTCGAGCATGGGATAGGGATCCTGGGCTAGCCGACCGCGCCTTCGAGCGAGACGGCGAGCAGTTTCTGGGCTTCCACCGCGAACTCCATCGGCAATTCCTTGAAGACCTGCTTGCAGAAGCCGTTGACGATCATCGACACGGCATCTTCTGCCGGGATGCCGCGCGAACGGCAGTAGAAGAGCTGGTCTTCGCCGATCTTCGAGGTGGTGGCCTCGTGCTCGAGGATCGCCGAGGGATTGCGCACCTCGGTGTAGGGAAAGGTGTGGGCGCCGCACTGGTCGCCGATCAGCAGGGAATCGCACTGCGTGTGGTTGCGCGCACCCTCGGCCGAGGGCAGCACGCGCACCAGGCCACGATAGCTCTGCTGGCCGTGGCCCGCGGCAATGCCCTTGGAGACGATGGTCGAGCGCGTGTTCCGGCCGACATGGATCATCTTGGTGCCGGTATCCGCCTGCTGGCGGTGATGGGTCAGCGCCACCGAGTAGAACTCGCCGACCGAATCGTCGCCGCGCAGGATGCAGCTCGGGTACTTCCAGGTGATCGCCGAGCCGGTCTCCACCTGGGTCCAGGAGATCTTCGAGCGCGGCCCGCGGCAGTCGCCGCGCTTGGTGACGAAATTGTAGATGCCGCCCTTGCCGTTCTCGTCGCCCGGATACCAGTTCTGCACCGTCGAGTACTTGATCTGCGCGTCGTCCAGGGCCACCAGTTCCACCACCGCGGCATGCAGCTGGTTCTCGTCGCGCTGCGGCGCCGTGCAGCCCTCCAGGTAACTGACGTGGCTGCGTTCCTCGGCCACGATCAGGGTGCGTTCGAAC